>CBINPH010000165.1:0-7467 GCA_966252445.1 uncultured Chitinophagaceae bacterium
ATGGTGGGGGTGCCCTTCTTCGCTTTTTCCCCGTCCAGCCCCAGGTCCCGGATCGTCTCGCCGATCTGCTTCCGCTGCAGGAAGCGCACGAGGCGCTTGCCGAAGACCAGGGAGATCAACAGCGAGAGGATCACCGCCATGGTCACCCGGAATGAGATGTACTGGAACACCCCAGCCCCGGGGAAATGGAGGGCCGTCTTCAGGTAGTTGAACAGGTAATACAGCATGCGTGGTCTGTTGCGCTCGTTTTATCGTTTTTTTATTCTTCGGCTGTGCCGCTCATATGCCCAGGGCCTCGAAGGTCTCCCGCAGGACGGCTTTGTCGTCAAACGGATACCGCTGCCCCGCGATTTCCTGGTATTTTTCATGGCCCTTGCCGGCCACCAGCACGATATCGCCGTCGCCGGCGAAACTGCAGGCGGCCTTGATGGCCTCGCGCCGGTCCGGTATGGTCAGCGCGCGGCGTTTCATGTCCGGGGGAATGCCTGCTTCCATTTCCCGGAGGATGTCCATGGGATCTTCGCCCCGTGGGTTGTCCGAGGTGAGGATGACCCTGTCGCTGTGCCGGGCGGCCACCTCCGCCATAAGCGGGCGCTTGGCCTTGTCCCGGTCGCCCCCGCAGCCCACCACGGTGATGATCTGCTCCTGTTCCCTGCGGAGGTTCTGTATCGTCGCCAGCACGTTCAGCAGGGCGTCCGGCGTATGGGCATAATCCACGATGCCCATGATGCCCCGGACCGGGGAGCGCTGACCGTCGAAGCGCCCTTCGGCGCCCGTCAGGTTGCTGAGCGGCAGCAGGGCCTCCCGGCGTTCCATGCCCAGCAGGCAGGCGGCCCCGTAGGCGGCCAGCAGGTTGTAGGCGTTGAACTCCCCCACCAGCCGGAAATGCACCTCTTCGCCGTCCACGGACATGACCAGGCCGGTGAGCAGGTTCTCCAGGATGCGGCCTTTGAAATCCGCCTGTCCTTTCAGCCCGTAACTGGCCTTCCTGGCCCCCGTGTTCTGCAGCATCACCGCCCCGCGCCGGTCGTCGGCGTTGGTCAGGGCGAAAGCCGCCGGCGGCAGCTGGTCGAAAAAAGATTTTTTGACGCGGATGTATTCGTCGAAGGTCTTGTGGTAGTCCAGGTGATCGTGGGTGATGTTGCTGAAGATGCCGCCCCGGAACTCCAGCCCGGCAATGCGTTGCTGGTGGATCGCATGGGAACTCACCTCCATAAACACATGGCTGCAGCCATGGTCGGCCATCCGGGCCAGCAAGGCCTGCAGCTGGATGGCGTCCGGGGTGGTGTGGGTGGCCGGGAGCACTTCCTCGTCAATCCTGTTGTGCACGGTGGACAGCAGGCCGCAGGAGTGCCCCAGGGCGCGGAACAGGCCGAACAGCAGGGTGGCGATGGTGGTCTTGCCATTGGTGCCCGTCACGCCGACGAGCTGCAGCCGCCGGGAGGGATGTCCGTAAAAATTGGCGGCCATGACGCCGCAGGCCTGCGTGCTGTCCTCGACGCGCACATAGGTGACATGGTCGTAAAGCCACTCCGGCATTTCCTCGCATACAACGGCCGTGGCCCCCTGGTCGATGGCGGCCTCGATGAACTGGTGCCCGTCCACATGCACGCCGCGCACCGCGATGAAGGCGTATCCCGCGGCTACCTGCCGCGAGTCCATGGTAAGGCCCTTCACCTCCGTGCCGGTGCTGCCGTGCAGCCCGGTGGTACGTACCGTATATAATATGTGTTCCAGCGCAGCCATCAGCTCAGCTCGATCAGGATTTGTCGGTTGTCGCCTATTTTTTGTCCGGGCGTCAGCGACTGGCTGACGACCTTTCCTTTTCCCCGGATGTCTACTTTCAGCCCTGCCGTCTCCAGCAGGTAAAGGGCGTCCTTCAGGCCCATGCCCCGGACATCGGGTACCTCGCCGGCCTGCAGGGCCACGGGCTTCATGCCGATGCGGCCGCCGTCGGCCTGGGCCCGGGCATAACCCCGGGCGGCCCCGGACCCGGCCATCGGCAGGTGCAGCGCCGTCAGCACCCTTTCGAGGTCGGCCTGGCGGCCGCCCTTGATGTCGAGGGTGCTGTCAAACTTCGGGCGCCCGCCGGCGGGCGCCTGCTTCTCGATGGTCATGGCATAGAGGCGGTGGGCCACCTCTCCAAAAACCGGGGCGGCCACGGAGGCGCCGTAATAGCGCGCCGCATGCGGCTTGTTCTTGATCACCACGATGCAGGAATAGATCGGGTCGTCGGCGGGGAAATACCCCACGAAGGAGGCCTGGTAGATATGGTCTGCATATCCGCGCTTGCCGTTGGCCACCAGCGCCGTACCGGTCTTGCCGGCGATTTTGAAATACGGGTTGTCCAGGGCCCGGTGCGCCGTGCCGTGCTTGGAACTGACCACGCCGTTGAGGATCTCGTGCAGCTGCCGCAGCGTCGTGTCGGAACAGATCTTGTCAACGAGCACCGTCGGGGGGATCTCCTTGATCACCTGTCCGTACTGGGAGATGGACTGGACCAGGTGGGGCTTCATCATGCGCCCGTTGTTCGCCACGGCGTTATACAGGGTCAGGATATTGAGGGGGGACTCCAGCACTTCGTAGCCGACGCTCATCCAGGGCAGGGTGGTGGCGCTCCAGGTCTTGCTCTGGGGATTTTTGATCAGGGGACGTGCCTCCCCCAGCAGGTCTACCCCGGTGCGGGCGTTCAGGTGCAGCTTCTCCAGGTGCTCCACGAACTGCCGGGGATGGGCGGCGTAATGCTGGTAGGCCAGCTTGGACATGCCCACATTGGAGCTCATCTCGAAGGCTTCGGCTACCGTCACCACGCCATGGCTGTGGGATTCGGCGTCATACATGGTGCGCCGCCCGAACCGGTAGGTGCCGTTGCCGATGTTGACATGGTCGTTGATGGTGACCTTGTGGTCTTCCAGGAGGGAGATCATCGTGGCCAGCTTGAAGACCGATCCCGGCTCCGTAGCATATCCCACCCCGTAGTTGAAATCCTCGTAATAGCTGCCGTCCGGCTGCCGCCCCAGGTTGGCGATGGCTTTGATGCGGCCCGTCTTCACCTCCATGACGATGCAGGTGCCATGGTCGCACTCGTTGCTGACCATCATGCGGTACAGGGCATTCTCGGCAATGTCCTGGATGTTCACGTCCAGGGTGGTGGTGATGTCCTTGCCGTCCTCGGGGTCGATCTGGTAGCCCTCGATGGGCATGTAGGTGCCGCCGGCGATGCGCCGCATCAGCCGCTTGCCGTTGACGCCCTTGAGGTAGCTGTTGTAGGTGGCTTCCAGCCCGATGTTGGGGGCGTTGTCCCTCCACAGGCCGACGGTGCGGTTGGCCAGCAAGCCGAAGGGATTGACGCGCTTGTCATGCTGCTCGGCGATCATGCCGCTGTGGTTACGGCCCAGGCGGAACAGGGGAAAGTCCCTCAGCTGCCGGTACTGCTCGAAGGTGATGTTTTTCTTCAGCAGGAAATACCGCTCCTTTTTGGCATAGGCGCCCTTCAGGATGCGCTTGTAGGCGTCGGCGCTCTTGTCGCCGAAAAGCGCGGCGAGGCAGGAGGACAGGGAATCGACGTGCTCCCGGAAGAGGCGGCCGTCGTGCTCGCGCAGGCCGTCGGCCAGGAAGTCCATGCGGATGTCGAAGTAGGGCAGCGATGTGCTCAGCATGCGGCCGTCGGCGGAAAAAATAGTGCCGCGTTCCGCCTCGATGGTCATGTAGCGGTCGTGCAGGCTGTCCGCCATGGAACGCCAGTACCCGCCTTCCACGCGCTGGATCAGGAAAATCTTCGTCAGGATCAGCCCGGCCAGCAGCAGCATGCCGATGTAGCACAGGTAAACCCTCCACAATATGTCTTTCTTTACTTCCATATGGGCCTTTCCCGCTGTATACGCGAAAAGTTTAAGGTGCTTTTTTTACAGGGATGGTGATGGGCGGCGTCTCCGGGGGCTGCAGACCCAGCGGCGCCACGCCCCGGGAGACCTCGCTCATTTTGCTGCGGAACATCAGGTCGGTCTTCATGTCCAGGTAATGCCAGTGCAACTCTTTCACTTCCTTGCTGATCTTGTTGATCTGGCGGATGTTCTTGACGGCGTAGTGGCCGTTGGCGATATAGAGCAGGGCCAGCAGCGACAGGAAAAGCACAAAGGGCAGGTGCTTGACGATCCAGTTGTAGTTCATGCGGATGCGCCAGTCCCGCCGGGCAGCGCCGGCGCCCCCGGCTTCCGGCTCCCGTTCCGCGGGGTCCGGCGCTTTCTTAGGCCGTGTCGTCTTCTCCAGGGTCTGCGCTGCTGTGGCTTTGCTCCTCATGGCTTGGTTCCTGTATCGGTGATGCCCTTCCGCTCGGCCGCCCGGAGCTTCGCGCTTCGGGCCCGGGGGTTGCGGGCTATCTCTTCCGCCGTAGCGGTGAGCGGTTTCTTGTTGAGCGCCCGGAAAGGGGAAGGCGAGGCTTCCGCTTCCATGTCCGGGCTGCAGCGGCCGGTACGGATCAGGTTCTTCACCAGCCGGTCTTCCAGCGAGTGAAAGGTGATCATGACCAGGCGTCCTCCCGGCCGGAGCACGTCGGCGGCCTGCGCGCCCAGGGCCTCGAGGGCCCCCAGCTCATCGTTGACCGCGATGCGCAGCGCCTGGAACACCTGGGCCCAGTACCGTGGCGGATGGCCTTTGACCAGCGGATCCAGCACCGCTTTCAGCTCGCCCACCGTCCGCAGCGGGAAGGTGCTTCTGGCCTGCACCAGGGCGCGGGCGACGCTGCGGGCGTTCCGCAGTTCCCCGTAGCGTCCGAACAGGTCACTCAGCGCCTGCTCGCTGTATTCCTGGATCACCCCGGCGGCGGTCCGCTCGCTGCGACGGTCCATGCGCATATCCAGGGGCGCGTCGTAGCGGGTGGAAAAACCCCGTCCCGGGGTGTCGAACTGATGGGAGGATACCCCCAGGTCAGCCAGGAGGCCATCCAGCGGGAGGGCATGGTGCAACTTCAGGAACCGGCTGAGGTGGCGGAAGTTCTCCCGCACCAGCAGGAAACGCGGGTCCTCGGGGGCGTTCGCCCAGGCGTCTTCATCCTGGTCGAAGGCGATCAGCCTGCCTCCGCTGCCGAGGCGCTCCAGGATGGCGCGGCTGTGGCCGGCGCCGCCCATGGTGAGGTCGGCGTAGGTGCCTTCCGGGCGGATATCGAGCGCCTCCAGGGCCTCCCGCAGCATCACGGGTTCGTGATAGGCGGCGCTGGACATGGGCTATGGTTGTTCGGGCTGTGGGCCCCCCATGACCTGCTGCGCCAGGGCGCTGAACGACTCGGGGGAATAGGTATCAAAGAACTGCTGGTACTGGGTCTTGTCCCATATCTCGATCTTGTTGACGGCGGCGGCCAGGACCAGGTCCTTTTGCAGGCCGGCGTATTCCGCCAGGTTTTTCGGGATCAGCAGGCGGCCGGCACTGTCCGGCTCCACGGTGATGGCCCCGTTCAAAAAATACCGGCGGAAGGACCGGACCTTCGGGTCGAAGTCATTCAGCCGGCTGATCTTGTCGAAGATGGGTTGCCAGGCCTGTATGGGATACAGGGTTAGGCATTTTTCGAAGCCGCGGTTCAGGACAAACTCCTGGGGGCCTGTCTCCGGGAGCTGCTTTCGGAAGCCCGCCGGGAGCAGGAAACGGGCCTTGCTGTCCAAGGTGCACTCAAATTCCCCCAAAAAGCCTGTCATTCCCAGTGTTTTATACGATAGAACGTAATTCTACCACAAAATAACACTTTTTCCCACTTTCTACCCAAAAAATAGATAATGTTTTTTTTCCACAATTAAAAGAAGCTAATCCGCAGGCATTTAGAAGAGGTTTCCGGCATCGCGAGCGTAAAGGCTGTGCAGTTCCGGTGGAAAACCTGTGCATGGAGTGGGGATTCCGGTGGACAAGGGGCCGGAGAAGGTGGACAAGGAAGGCGGTTGCTGGGAAATAGCGGCATACACATGCAAAAATATGATTATTTTCCAGGCTTTTTGTGGACATCTGTACCGCCGCCGGGTGGGGGGAATTCGATTTTTAACAGGGTCCTAACGTTTTTACCCCTACATTCGCCGAAATCCTTAACTTTGCCGACTTTTATGGGGATAAAAACCGCATATGTTGTGCTGATCGGACTGGCCTTGGCCTCCTGTTCCCCTTACGCCCGTATACAGAAGAGCAACGACTACAACAAGAAGCTCGCCTACGCCAACAAGATGTATGATGCGGGAAAATACAACAAGGCGCAGCTGCTGTACGACCAGATAAAGGACGTGTTCAAGGGGACCGCCCAGTACGAAGATCTCTTTTACCGCTACACCTACACGTACTACAAGATGGAGGATTACGAGTCGGCGGCGTTTTATTTCAAGAATTTCGTGCAGCTCTTTCCCAACAGCCCCAAGGCGCTGGAGATGGACTACATGCAGGCATACTGTTTTTACCGGCTTTCCCCGCGCGTGGAGCTTGACCAGTCCAATACGATCAAGGCCATCAGCGCGATGCAGACCTTCATCAACATCCATGCAGGATCAGATAAGGTCGCCGAGGCGAACCGCATCATCGATGAGTGCCGCAAAAAGCTCGAGAAGAAAGCCTACAATGCGGCTGCTCTCTATTACGACATGGGGCTCTACAAAGCGGCAGGGGTCAGTTATACCAACCTGATGCTGGACTATCCGGATTCCGACAACAGCGACCGGTATAAGTTCCTGGCGATCCGCGCCTATTACCGCTATGCCGAGAACAGCATCCCCGCCCGCCAGCGGGAACGTTACGAGGATGTGGTCTCGGCCTACCTGGATCTGGTCGACCGCTACCCGGACAGCCGCTACCTGAAGGAAGCAGAAAACTATTACAAGTCATCACAGGAACACATAAAATCATTGCAAAATGGGGAAACTGAGAAGAAACCTAAACAGCAGCATAAACCCGCTGTTGGAGACCCGCAGCCTGCGAACTATCAAGGGTAAAACGGGCAACCTCTACGAATCCATCGCCATCATCGCCAAGCGCGCCAACCAGATCAACGTGTCGGTGAAGGAGGAGCTTCATTCCAAGCTGGAGGAGTTTATCACCCATACGGACAACCTGGAAGAGGTGTACGAGAACAAGGAGCAGATCGAGATCTCCCGGCATTACGAACGCATGCCGAACCCGGCCCTGCTGGCCACGCAGGAGTTCATGGAGGACAAGATCTACTACCGGAAGAATGAGGAAGACGATCTGTTCAGTTGAGGCGGCATAGCGGAAGGTATTGCTGAAAATCGTGTAATTTGAGGCGGCGGTAAGGAAGCTTTACTGCCGCCCTTTTTTTTGACATGCTGCAGGACAAGAAAATACTATTGGGCGTATGCGGCAGCATTGCCGCCTTCAAGGCGGCGGTGCTGCTCCGCCTGCTCGTGCGGGAAGGCGCGCAGGTGCAGGTGGTGATGACCCCGGCCGCGGCCGGCTTCGTCACACCCCTGACCCTGTCCACCCTCT
>CBINPH010000166.1:0-7436 GCA_966252445.1 uncultured Chitinophagaceae bacterium
GGTGCTTCACGGCGCGCGGTTGCAGTTCCACGTGCGTCACCCGCCAGGCGCCGTGCGGTGCGGGGGTCGATGCACCAGTCCAGGCCCAGGGCCGAGGCGCCGGTGCCGGCCATGGCCTCCAGGGCATGCCAGGCGCCCTTGGCGAACAGGATCACAGGCGCCTGGTCCCTGACGGCGGTGACGATCTGCTCCAGGTAAGCGAAGGAATAGGTCATGAAATCGGCGGGGCTCCAGAGCCCGGCCCAGCTGTCGAACAGCTGGACGACATCGGCGCCGGCGCGTATCTGGGCCTTCAGGTAGGCTATGCTGGTATCGGTGATCATCTGCAACAGGCGATGAGCCAGGGCGGGCTGCCGGTAGCAGAAGCTCCGGGCTTCGTCGAAAGTCTTTGACCCTTTGCCTTGCACCATATAGCAGAACACCGTCCAGGGCGCCCCGGCAAAGCCGATCAGGGGCACCCGTCCCTGCAGGGCCTCTTTGGTCTGGCCGATGGCTTCCATGACGTAGTGCAGGCGGTCTTCCACATCCGGCACCGTCAGCCTGTCCAGGTCGCCCTCGTGCCGCAGCGGTTGGGGCAGGAGGGGGCCGGTGTTTTCCACCAGCAGGACTTCCATGCCCATGGCCTGGGGTACCACCAGGATATCCGAGAACAGGATGGCGGCATCGACGCCCAGGATATCCACGGGTTGCAGGGTGATCTCCGCCGCCAGGGCGGGTGTCTGCACGCGCTCGAAAAATGAATGCTTTTCCCGCAGCCGGATGTACTCCGGCAGGTAGCGGCCCGCCTGCCGCATCATCCACACGGGAGGGCGGCTCAGCGCTTCGCCACGGAGGGCTTTCAGCAACAAGTCATTCTGAAGGGTTTGCATGGTTGATGGGCCTTTTGCGAAAATATTCGATGAGGGTTTCAATCATGATGCCTGCATCCTGTTGCGGGCTGACCACCACCGGGTTGGGGCCATGATGGCGGATGGCGGCGGCCGTGGTGTCGCCGATGGCGAAGCAGGGGGTGCTGGCATCGAGCCCGTTGCGCTGGAAAAAACTCTCCACGGCGCTGGGGCTGAAAAAGACCACGCCGCTGTATGCTCCCTCCAGGGTCTGGGGGGTCAGGCGGGTCTCGTATATCCTGTACTCTTTCACCGCCAGGCCCTGTTTGTGCAGCCGTTCCGGCAGGGTATCCCGCCGCAGGTTGCCGCAGAAAAAGGCCATGGCGCCCTGCTCTCTGGCGGCGATCAGGTCGGCCAGGTCGGCTCCGTAGGAGGCTGTACCCTGCAGGCGGAGCCCGGGAAGGTACTGCTGCAGGGCGCGGGCCGTTGCCTGGGCCATGGCGTAGGTTTTCCACGCGGGGTTGACGTCATGCTCCCGGAGGAAGGCCGCGAGTATCTGCACGGCATGCTTGCTGGTGAAGACCGTCACCGCATCCGCCTGGGCGGCCAGCTGCAGGATCCCCTGACGGTCTTCCGGCCGCAGGGCCGGGATCACCTGTATAAACTCCCGGCGCTCCAGCTCCAGGCCGGCTGCTGTGGCGGCGGCCACGAGCCCGTCATCGATATGCCGCGTGCAGAGTATTTTAGGCATGCCGCTCTTTTTCTGGATCACGAGCCCTCAGGGCGCGGACGATGTCCCCGCCCTCGCCTCGGAGCAGGCGTTCCGCTGCCTTCTGGCCGGTGTCTCCGGCTTTGGCCGCCGGCACACGCTCGCTGACCTCCGCCTTGCGCTTCCCGTCGGGGGACAGCACCTGGCCGTCGAAAACCAGCCATTCGCCCTCCAGGCGGGCATGGGCGCTGATCGGCGTGGAGCAGCCGCCCAGCAGGGTTTGTAAAAAAGCTCTCTCGATAGCCGCACAGCGCGCGGTAGGGGGGTGGTCCAGCAAGCTGCAGGCGTCCAGCACCGCCCTGTCGTCGTCCCGGCAGCTCAGCATGATCACGCCCTGCGCCGGGGCCGGCAGCATCCATTCCAGCGCCAGGGAATGTGCGGGGCGCAGCCCGATGCGTTCCAGGCCCGCCGTGGCAAAGATGGCCCCGTCCCAGGGCTGCTCCTGCAATTTACGCAGGCGGGTATTGACATTGCCACGCAGGTCCGTGACCAGGTGGTTGGGATAACGGTGCAGCCACTGGGCGCGGCGCCGGGCGCTGCCCGTAGCCACCGTGGCCCTGCCGGCCGGATCGCGGGTAAAAGCGGCATCCCGCTTATAGACCAGCAGGTCGCCTGCCGGCCCGCGCGGCAGCACCGCCGCCTGGCAGATGCCGTCAGCCAGCGTGGTGGGCACATCTTTCATGGAATGTACGGCCAGGTCGATGCGGCCGTTCAGCAGGGCGGCGTCCAGCGCCCGCGTGAAAACGCCCTGTACACCCATCGCATAGAGCGGGGTGACCAGGTCCAGGTCCCCTTCGCTCTTGACACGCACCAGTTCGGCGTCCATGCCGTGGCTCCGCAGCCCTTCCTGTACCTGCAAAGCCTGCCATACCGCCAGCGGACTGTCGCGGGTGCCTATGCGCAAAGCCTTATCCATATTATTCGTTGACGGGGATTTCAAAAATTTCACCGAGCAGCTGCAGGTAATCCTCTGCCTTGCCGTTCGCCTTGCGAAGCTTGCCGGCAAAGAGATTGACCATTTTCTGCACGATGCGGGAGGACATCTCTTCCATATCGGCGGCAGAGCCCTGCTCCGCGCCCTTGCGCAGGCGGATCTCCCGGTGATGGATCTCTTCCATTTTCTGCTTGACGGCCTGGAGCAGGACCGCATGCTTCCGCATCTGGTACCAGTAGAGGAAGTCCTGCATCTGCTCTTCGATGATGCCGAGGGCGCGGGGGATCTCCTGTTCGCGCTGGCGCAGGGTCTCGTCCTGCACCCGGGACAGGTCGTCCACGTTGATGACCTGGATCGCCGGAAGCGCTTCAACGCCGGCCTCTACATTGCGGGGTATGGACAGGTCCAGGATAATGCGGGGATGTCCGGGCGCCCCTTCAAAATGCGCTTTTTGCACCACCGGCGCCGGGGCGTTGGTGGCGACCAGGATCACCTCCGCCGCCTGCAGCTGTTCGGGCAGCTCCCCGAAGGGCGCCACCGTCAACCCGTAGGAAGCGGCAAAGCGGTCCGCACTCTCGCGGGTGCGGTTCATCAGCACGATATTCCGTGCGCCGAGATAATCGACGATGTTGCGGCAGGCGTTGCAGCCGATCTTCCCCATGCCCACCAGGAGTATGCGTTTGTCCGCAATACCGGGGATCGCCTTGAGATACTGGACGGCAGCAAAGGCGACCGAGACCGTCCCCGAGCTCAGCGCAGTTTCATTTTTGATCACCTTGGACACCTGCAGGCCGCTGTTGACCAGCCGCTCGGTGAACATGCCGAGGGTGCCCTGTTTTTTGGCGAACTTCGCCGCATTCTTCACCTGGGAGATCACTTCGTAGTCCCCCAGGATCTGCGAGTCCAGGCCGGCAGCTACCCGGTAAAGGTGACGCACGGCTTCTTTGCCCTGGTGCACGTAGGCCAGCTGGCGGAACAACTCGGGATCACCCTTCGACTCGCTGCAGAGCAGGCCGATGAGCTGGCTGGGATCCTGGGCGAAACCGTAGATCTCCGTGCGGTTGCAGGTCGACAGGACAAACAGTTCCGGACAACCCTGTTGACGCGCCTGCTTCAGGAGGCGGCCGCAGGCCTCTTCCCCCACCGCGAACAGGCTCCTGACATCCGCATCCGTTTTCTTATAGCTGATGCCGGCCGCAAAGAATTGCGATATTGCCTTGGGTGCCCTTTGATCCATGAAATATGCAAGTGAAATTCCGCTGCAAATATACTCCAGTATCGGCTATGCGCCGCCGCGGCCTGTCACAGCTCTGTCATTTCTGATGAAAGGCGCTGGGTCAGCATGGCCGCCAACGCCTGCCTGCTGCGGGTTTGCGGCCATCAGTCAAAAGCAGTTTGGGAAATGGCCGGTTTAACAGACCTTTGCGTCTGGCCTCGCCGAGGCTCCTCACCGAACCGGCAAGATGGACACACATGACGGACTTTTCTTCTTCCACACGCGGCATACTCCTGATGAACCTGGGTTCCCCGGATTCGACGGAAGTCCCCGATGTCAAGCGGTACCTCGATGAATTCCTGATGGACAAGCGGGTGATTGACTATCCTTACCTGTTCCGGTTGTTGCTGGTCAGGGGTATGATCACTCCGAAGAGGGCCCCCAAAACAGCGGAGGCTTACCGCAGCATATGGTGGCCGGAAGGTTCTCCCCTGATCGTGCTCACCGAGCGGCTGCGGGAGGCCCTGGAAGCTCGTCTGGGCGAACCGGTGGCCTACACCATGCGGTACGGCGATCCCCATCCCGCCAAAGCCTTTGCGGAGCTGCTGCGCCGGGCGCCCGCCCTGCGCGAGGTCGTGCTCTTTCCCCTGTATCCGCATTACGCCATGTCTTCCTACGAGACGGCCGTGGAATATGCGCGGCAGGCCTATCGCCAGGGCGGCTATCCCTTCCGGCTGCGCGTCGCCGCTCCCTATTACCGGGAACCGGCCTATATCCATGCCCTCGCCGAAACCCTGCGCCCTCACCTGGAACAGCCTTACGATTACCTGCTGTTCAGCTATCATGGTGTACCGGAAAGGCATATACGAAAAGGAGACATTACGGGCCACCATTGCCTGAGCAGCGCTGCCTGCTGCGACACGGACTCGCCCGCCCATGCCTATTGTTACCGGCACCAGGTGATCACGACCATGCGCCTGGTGGCCCGCGAGCTGGGGCTGCCCGAGGGCCGCTATGGTTTGTCTTTCCAGTCCCGGCTGGGCCGGGAGGAGTGGCTCAGGCCCTATACGGCGGAACTGCTCCGGGAGCTTCCCGCCCGGGGCATCCGCAAGCTGGTGGTCCTGAGTCCGGCGTTTGTGTCGGACTGCCTGGAGACCCTGGAGGAAATGGCGATGCAGGGCAGGGAACAGTTCCTGGAAGCCGGCGGAGAGTCCTACCGCATGGTGCCCTGCCTGAACACCGACCCGCTCTGGGTGGACGCCATCGCGGGCTGGCTGCAGGAAGCGGACCAGCATCTCCTTCTGCCCGGCTAACCCCGTGGCGGGCGCCCCGCCTCCGGTACATTTCCTGTGGACCGCTTATTCCAAAAAAAGCCGACCGCCCTGTTCGGAGGGTGGGGGATTTTTAGTTATTTTACTGCGCGAAAAGCATGGTCAACAAACAGCATACATGGTCATAGGTATACTGAAAGAACCGCCGGGAGAAGCACGGGTGTCTTTGCTGCCCGAAGGCGTCAGGACCTGGAGCGGCGGCGAGCCTGCCGTCTGGGTGGAAGAAGGGGCGGGTGCTGCGGCCTTCGCAGCCGATGAGGCTTACCGCGAGGCGGGAGCCCAGCTCCGGCCACGCAGCGAGATCCTCTCGGGGGCGGACCTTATCCTGGCGATGCAGGCCGGCGATCCGGCGCTGTTCCCCGCTTCCCGGCCCGGTACCGTATGGGTGGGTGCCTACGATCCCCTGTACCGCCCGGAGGCCGTCCAGACCTGGGCCGAGGCCGGCCTCACGGTGTTCAGCCTGGACCAGATCCCCCGCAGCACCCGCGCCCAGAGCATGGACGTACGCAGCTCCCAGGCCAATATCGCCGGCTACAAGGCGGTCCTGGCCGCGGCTGACCGCTATGGCCGATATTTTCCGATGCTGATGACGGCGGCGGGAAGCATCCCCCCCGCGAAAGTGCTGGTCCTGGGTGCCGGCGTGGCCGGCCTGCAGGCCATCGCCACGGCCCGCCGCCTGGGGGCGGTGGTGGAGGTCTTCGACACGCGGCCGGCCGTAAAGGAGGAGGTCATGAGCCTGGGGGCCCGCTTCGTGGAAGTGGAGGGTGCCGCCGACGCCTCCGGTGCGGGAGGATATGCCGTCGAGCAGTCCGAGGCGTATAAGCAGCGGCAACAAGAGCGCATCGCCGAAAGCATCGCCAAGGCGGACATCGTCATCACCACCGCCCAGATTCCCGGCAAGCCGGCGCCGGTGCTGGTGACCCGCGCCATGATGGACCGGATGCGGGAAGGATCCGTCATCATCGACCTGGCTTCCGGCAGCGGGGGCAACACCGAAGTGACCAAAGACAGGGAAGAAGTACGCTATAAAGGCGTGCGGGTCTACGGGGAGCCCAACCTGGCCGGCACCATGCCTTCCGATGCCAGCCGCCTGTATGGCAAGAATATACTGAATTTCCTGAAGCTGATCATGGACGGGGGCAGCCTGCGGCTGAACTTCGAAGACGAGCTGGTGAGCGGCACCTGCATGACGCACGAAGGTCAGATCGTCAACGAGCGCATCAGGAGCCTGCTGGCGCAGCCGACCTGAGCGCAGCCCGGCGGCCGGTGGCCCCGTACCGGGACATAAAAAAACTGGAGATGGGAACGATCATGGATTTTTTCTCCGGACACATCCAGATGGTGTATATCGTCATCTTGTCCGTTTTTCTGGGGGTAGAGGTAATCTCCCGGGTGCCCGCGGTGCTGCACACCCCGCTGATGAGCGGCGCGAACGCCATCCACGGGGTGGTCGTGGTCGGCGCCATCATCATCATGGGCACGGTGGAGCCCGACAACACGCCGGCCCTCATACTCGGCCTGCTGGCCGTTATCGTCGGCGCCCTCAATGTGGTGGGCGGCTTCGTGGTGACGGACCGCATGCTGGAGATGTTTAAATCCAAGACGAAATGAGCCCGCATCGGCGGGCAGCCTATTACCGCACCAAATCCCCGGATACATGACGAACAGCCTGTTGTTGTTGGCTTACCTGATCGGCTCGGTGACCTTTATCGTCGGATTAAAGATGCTTTCCCATCCCCGGAAGGCCCGCCGCGGGAACCTCCTGGCCGCCGCAGGCATGGCCATCGCGATCTTCGGCACCATTTTCCTGTACCGCCAGCCTTCCGGCCAGTCCCTGCACAACTACGGGTGGATCTTTGCGGGACTGCTGGCCGGCGGCCTCCTGGGCGCCGTGGCAGCGCGGAAGGTCCGGATGACGGCCATGCCCGAAATGGTGAGCATGTTCAACGGCATGGGCGGCCTCTGTGCAGCGCTCATCGCCGTCATCGAATTTGACCACCTGGTGCATCTGCCTGCGCTGTCGTATGACCTGCTGAACGGCCGCAGCGTGGACATCCTGTCGGACACCACCATCAGCACGGGATTGCTTTTCATCCTCTTGCTGGAGGCCATCATCGGCACCGTATCTTTCACCGGCAGCATGGTGGCCTGGGGCAAGCTGAACGGACGGGTGAAGGACAGGGTCTTTGGCGGACAGCTGCTGCTCAACCTCTTTATGCTGGGCGCCATCGCTGCCCTGTCGGTATGGCTGCTCTGCATCTGCCCCCGGCATCTGCAGCTGACCAGCGGACACCTGACCGGGCTGAAGGCCACCCTGCAGGTCAGCCCCTTGGCGGTATGGCTTTTCGTGGCCGTGGTC
>CBINPH010000167.1:0-7404 GCA_966252445.1 uncultured Chitinophagaceae bacterium
CCGGCAGAGCTGGGACAACAACCTGGACCTGGCCTTCGGCTACCTGAACACCACCAGCCTGGGCACCCGCAAAAGCGATGACAAGATCAACATATTCTCCCGCTACGGGTACCACTTTTCCAAGCACTGGTTGTACAGCGCCATGATCAGCTTCCGCAGCCAGTTCGCCAACGGCTACCTCTACCCCGACGACAGCAACGTGGTCTCCCACTTCCTGGCGCCGGCCTACCTGCTGGGTTCCCTGGGCATCGATTTCAAGCCCGACGACGCCTTTTCCCTGTTCATGTCCCCCATCACCTCCCGCTTCGTTTTTGCCATGGACCAGCGGCTGGCCGACCAGGGCGCCTTCGGCGTGGACCCCGCCAAGTACCTGGACTTTGACGACACCACCCGCATCCTGCTGGCCCACGGCAAGAAAATGAAATATGAGCTGGGCTCCTATATATCCGCGCAGTACACCAAGGACATCATGAAGAACGTCAACTGGCGCACCCGGCTGGAGCTATACTCCAATTACCTGCACAACCCCGGCAACATCGACGTCAACTGGACCTCGCTGGTGACGCTCAAGGTCAACCGCTTCATCACCGCCTCCCTGGATACGGAGCTCATCTATGACGACGACGTGAAATTCGTCACCTATGCCAAGAACGCGGATGGCAGCATCAAGACCGACCCCGACACCGGCGAGCAGGTCATCCTGCGCCAGACGGCGCTCACCCAGTTCAAGGAGCTCATCGGCATCGGCTTCGCCTATTCCTTCTGAGGGCACCGGGCGGTGGATAACTCGGGGGGCGGGGACCGCATAATTCCCCTATATTTGGGACCCGATAACCTGTAAAACGAGCGCATTCCGTGAGTGAACCGGTAACCTATAAGATCAGCCTGCCCCAGTTCGAGGGACCCTTCGACCTGCTGCTGTTCTTCATCGAACGCGATGAGCTGGATATCTATGACATCCCCATCACCAAGCTGATCAACGATTTCACGGACTACGCCCACAAGATGGAGTCGCTGAACATCGAGTTGGCCAGCGAGTTCATCCTCTTCGTGGCCATCCTCATGCGCATCAAGGCCAAGATGCTCATTCCCCGCAAGGAGCTGGACGAGCAAGGCCAGGAAATAGATCCGCGCCAGGAGCTGGTCAACAAGCTGCTGGAATACAAAAAGTACAAGCAGGCCGCCATGGAGCTGGCCGAGAAAGAAGCCGAGCGGCTCATGCAGCTGCGGCGCGGTAACCTGCGCCAGGACCTGGCCGCCATCGGCGAGCTGTCCGGGGAAGGCACGGAGATACAGACCCTGACCCTGTACAAGCTCATGCAGTCCTTCGAGAAAGTGCTGCAGCGGCTGAAAGAGCGGCAGAACAAGCCCCAGCATGTGGTGTTCCGTTACCACCACACCATGGAGGGCTCCCGGGCGTTCCTGATGGACCTCGCGGAAAAGGAGCGCAGTGTTTCCTTCGAACGCATCTTCGACCAGTGCCAGGACCGCATCCATGCCATCTTCCTGTTCCTCTCCATCCTGGAGCTGATCCAGCAACGTTTCCTCAATATCCTGAGCGGGGAAGGGCGCAACAATTTCATCATCGAATATACGGGCCTGCAGCCCGAAGCCGTAGAGGCCGGCGGGGAGGAAAGCTAGCCGCGCCGCCTCAGCCGAAGAGGGTAAACAGGGCCCCGGCCGCGAGCAGCGACAGCAGGGCCCCTGAAGCCTGCCTGGCCACGCCATAGGCCCGCAGGGCGGCGAGGGCCCGCGCCACGATCTTATACGCACCCTTGACCGAGATATCCAATACGCCGGCGATCTCCTCGTAGGACATCCCTTCATAGAAGCGGAAGAACACGGCTTCTTTCTGCCGGCCGGTCAGGCGTTCCAGGGCTGCGCGCAGATGCTCCCGCTGTATTCTTTCATGTTCATCGTCCATCATCCGCTGATCGGCGGCAGGCTCCAGCCGGAAGTCCGCCTCCTGCTCCCAGCCCGCCGGGGCGGCTCCGCCTTCCCGCATGGCACGGAGCAGGCCATGCCGAAAAGCCACGAACAGGTAGCTGCGAAACTCCCGCACCTCCCCCAGCTTGCTGCGATGCGTCCAGCACCAGGTAAAGACCTCCTGTATAGCATCTTCGACGACGGCGGTGTCCGGAGTGAACTGCCGCCCGTAGTTGTAAAGCCGGGGATAAAACTGCCGGTAAATGCAGCCATAGGCATCCCGATCGCCCTCGCGGAAGGCGGCCCACTGGGCCGGAGTGATATGATCGGCAGGCTGCATGTAGAATTCGGCGATGCAAAGATATTGGATGGCCGCGGGCAATGGATTCCCGCGTTAAGCCATGGTGAATAATTTTTTGGCGGCGATCCCCTACAAGGTAACCCTTTCCCCAGAGATCATCAAAAGCCGCCGGCGGGGCTCGCGTCATTCTTTTTTTCCATGACTAAATATTTTGGTATTTTCGCTAAAATATTTGGTATATGGACCAGGAAACCGATGCGCAGGGGCCGCCCGCCTATCATCATGGCCGGGGGGCGCAGGTTAATCCCCGGAACCGTTACCTGCCCATGAGATATGCGCAGGAACATGCCGAAGGCATAGACGCGTGGGAACAGACGGACGCCCGCACCCAGTATCTCGACGACCAGGCCAGGTCCCTGGTGAATAAGGTTGACCGCCCGGACCTGGGTCTCATGTACTCCATGAACCCCTACCAGGGCTGCGAACACGGCTGCATCTATTGTTATGCCCGCAACAGCCACCAGTATTGGGGATACAGCGCCGGCATGGACTTCGAGCACAAGATCATCGTCAAGCGCAACGCCCCGGAGCTGTTCAGGAAGTTCCTCGACAACAAGCGCTGGGTGCCGGTGCCCATCTCCCTGTCGGGCAACACCGATTGCTACCAGCCCGCGGAAAGGAAGCTGCGCATCACCCGCCAGCTGCTGGAGATCGCCCTGGCCTACCGGCAGCCGATCGCGCTGATCACCAAGAACGCCCTGGTGCTGAGGGACCGGGATATCCTCGGAGAAATGGCCGCCCTGGGGCTGGTGCGCGTTTTTGTGTCCATCACCGGCACGGACGAGGACATGCGCCAGGTGCTGGAGCCCCGCACGGCGACCTACCGGCGCCGGTTCCAGGTACTGCGGGAGCTCAGCGCCGAGGGCATCCCTACCGGCGTCATGAACGCTCCGGTCATTCCGGGCATCAACGACCAGGAGATGGCCCGGGTCCTGGAAAAGGCCCGGGATAGCGGCGCGGGGAGCGCCGGGTACACCATCGTGCGCCTGAATGATGCGGTGGAGCTCATCTTCCGGGACTGGCTGCAAAAGAATTTTCCCGATCGTTTCGAGAAGGTATGGCACCTCATCTCGTCCTGCCACGGGGGGCAGGTGGGCGACAGCCGCTGGGGCGTACGCATGAAAGGCGAAGGGCAGGTCGCCGACCTCATCGCCCAGCAATTCCGGCTGCACACCGGGCGGCTGGGCCTCAACCTGGAGCGAACCCCGCTCAACACGACCCTTTTCCGGCGCCCCGAAGCCCAGCTGCGGCTGTTTTGACATGCGGCGGTAGATAAATGCCGCCTTTTGGCATGTTTCTTGTATTAAAAACACTGATTTTAGGTTAAAAAATAGGTTAAAGCGTAAAAAACCCGGCCATCGCGTGCCGGGTTTTTGCGTTCAGGGAACCGGAGCAGCGGGGGCTAGGGCCCGGGTGGTATCCGCAGTGGCTGTGCTGTCCGCGGGCGGAGCCAGGAAGGTGGAATCCATGATCATGGTGCCCTTCAGGTTCCGGAGCTCGTACCAGGTGAAGTCCTGATTGGCCACCAGTCCGTTTGCCCCGTAAAAGGTCCTGTCGGCCGTGGTCACCAGGGCCGGCTTGTCCGTGAAGAACTGCTGCTTCTTGGGATCCCAGTGGAGCTCCTCGCAGTCCAGGCGTTTGCCCTCGCGGTTGCGGACCACGACGCTGTCGGATACAATGATGTCGTTGGAGTTCTCCCAGTAACGGCCCTTCTTGGCCGTCAGGATGCTTTGCAGCTGCAAGGAGTCGTTGTAAAAATCCACCCGAAGACCGTGGTTGAGCTCCACGACGGGCGTGTCCAGCATATAGCGGTGAAGCAGGGGCGCCGTCAGGCGGCCTTTGAGCCGGCCCCCGGGGCCATAGTAAAAAGTCTCCACGTCTTTGGCGACCTCCACCCCGGTCTCCGTGGCGTTGAGCTCTTCCACGGTCTTCAGGTCGTTGACGCAGGAAACCGCCAGCATACCCATCAGGAACAGATATGGGAAGCTCTTCTTCACCACATGGCCGTCATTGGTATTTGCGCTTGTTAAACCAGATATCGCCCAGGGTCAGGCCCAGCGAGAAACGGAAGAAATTTTCCTTCAGCGGGCTGGCGCCGTTGCCCCGGCGTCCCACCTCGAAGGCGGTGTTGATCAGCGTATACTGCCCGTTGCGGGTGAAATTCCGGATGGGCAGGCCCGCCCCGAAGGTCAGGGCCATCACCGGGAGGTCCTGTCCTCCGTAGCGGAGGTAGTCGGTGCCCGTGTAAAAGCCTACCCGGTAGGCTACGATGCTCCAGTAGCTGCGGGTCGCCGGGTCGGTGGACGGCACGTACTGGATACCCAGGCGGAGCATCCAGTTGTCCTGCAGGGAGTCTTTCGCCCCGTAATAGCGGTAGTCGCTCCACTTGCCGGTCTCGTAATCCAGGCCCACGTTCCAGTGTCCCTGGTCATGCAGCAGCAGCCCGAAAGCCATCTGCTGGGGATAGACGATGTGGCCTCTTTCGTTGTCGCTATACTTAACCGTATCCTGGTTCTGGGGGGCTTCGTTCGCCGGGTCGCCGGAGTAGTAGAACGTCTCCATAAGATAGTCCCGGCGGGCCTTCAGGGTCTGGCTGGCGGAGCCGCTGGCCCCGAGCTCCAGGCCCATTTTCTTGCCCAGCTTGAGGTGTGCCTGCACGCCAGCCTGCCAGAAAAAGCCGCCGAAACCCGTGCGCTGCTTGGTGTTGGAATTGAACAGCGACACGCTGTCCAGGGGATACACCGCCTGCGTGCTGCGCTCCAGGGAACCGAACAGGTATCCGGCGTTGACGCCAAAGCGGAAGCCCTTGATGCGGAAGCCGGTGCCCACGAAAGCCTGGTAGGAGCCGCCGCTGCCCTTGTACAGGTAGCTCAGGGGCTCATTGACATTGCCTTTGAGGGAATCGGGGCGCTGGATATTGTAGTTGATGTCGGAGCGCGGCGCCAGGCCCATGACCAGGCCCCAGCCTCCGCCGGGCTTCAGCGGCACGCCCAGCTGCAGGTAGGACAGGGTGCCGAAGGTGGCCTTGTAAGTATTGTTGTCCTGGTCCGTCAAGCCCTTCCGGCCGGCCTCCACGCCCAGGTCCAGGGTGGAAAGCTGCAGGGCGCCGTAGGAGGCGGGGTTGCGGAAATTGATGGTTTGTCCGTCGCCATAGGCCTGGGCGACGCCGCCCATGGCCCTGTTCGCAATCTGTTGGGCATTGCGCAGGTCCCCCAGGCCGTAGCGGGAATAAGGGGAGTTCTGGGCGGTGACCCGGGCGCTGCATACGAGCAGGAGCAAGGAAAATGCTGCTAGGGCAAAGGCACGCCTGTAAGGCATCTTTCGGTTCCGGGATCGCATGTAAGGTTTTAAGGCTGAAGGAACAAGGCTGCAAATATCCACTTTTTCAGGTGCCTTTCAAAATAATGCCCGGGCACCCCCGTTAAAGCGGCGTTAAAGTTGGGAGGGCCGCCGGGCCTCAGAAGCTGCCGGAGGACAGGCTGCGGAAATGGCCGTTGAGCTTCACCCTTTCCTTCAGGGCCTCCATTTCGACCATCATGGGCAGCACCTTGCTGAGGTGCCGGCGCAGGTATTCCTGGCGCTGGCGTTCGTGGAGCAGGCAGAGCAGGTCATATTCCTCTTCCAGGGACATGCCGCTGTGGTGGGCGATGTCGTAACTGTGCAACTCTCCGTCGGGCTTCCCGAAGGCCTTGGTCACTTTCAGCAGCTTGTGCAGCTGCCGGATGCCTAAAAGGATATACTGCATCAGCTCGGCGTTGCCCCTTTTGTCGTTGCGCGGGTAATGCACGATGGCCCCGGCATAGAGCTTGTCAGGCACCTCGCGGATGACCTCCAGCATCCGGAACACCCGCAAGCCGCGGGTGCGGATGTCCATGTTCCCGTTATCGTACTCCTTGTCGACGGCAGTGATCTCCACCAGGGTGCCGTATTCCCGCATGTCTTTGCCGATGATGGTGGGGATGCCGAAGGCCTTGCGCTCGCTCAGGCATTCCCGGACCAGCTGCCGGTAGCGGGGCTCGAAAATATGGAGGTTCAGGTCTTCGCCGGGGTATACGACCAGGGATAGTGGAAATATGGGCACAAAATTCGTCATGTCTTTCCTTTCGCCAGCGTCTTTTCAAACATACACCTTTTTGCCTGGCCGGGCAAATCCTGCGCGGCGCCGTTTCACATCGCAGGCTTTTTTGATACTTTTACCCCATGAACCGCATTACCGTACTGGACGGCTACACCTTAAACCCCGGCGACCTGAGCTGGGACGCCCTGAACAGCCTGGGGGCCACGACCATACACGACCGTACGGCCCCGGCCGAGACGGCCGCGCGCATCGCGGATGCCGAGATCGTGCTGACCAACAAGGTGCCCCTGGATGCGGCCCTCATGGGTGCGGCGCCGCGCTTGCGTTATATAGGGGTGATGGCGACGGGATACAACATCATCGACCTGGAGGCCGCGGCCGCCCGGGGCATCACCGTTACCAACGTGCCCTCCTACAGCACCAGCTCCGTGGCCCAGCTCACCATGGCCCTGATCCTGGAACTGAGCAACCACACTGCGGAATATGCGGAGCGGGTGCGGCGGGGCGACTGGAGCAGCAGCCCCGATTTCTGCCTGATCGGCCGGCCCATCACGGAACTGCAGGACAAGACCCTGGCGATCATCGGACTGGGACGCATAGGCCAGGCTGTGGCCCGCATCGCGCTGGCCATGGGCATGCGCGTCATCGCCGCCCGGCGCCATGAAGGGGACCACATGGACGGGGTCCGTTTCGTGGATTTGGACCAGTGTTTCCGGGAAGCCGACGTGCTCAGCCTGCATTGCCCCCTGCAGGAGGATAACAGGGGCTTCGTCAACAGGGAGCGCCTGGGGACCATGAAGCCCACCGCCCTGCTCATCAATACGAGCCGCGGCCCCCTGATCCGGGAGGATGACCTGGCCGAAGCGCTGGCCGCGGGCGTGATTGCCGGCGCCGCCGTCGATGTGCTCAGCAGCGAGCCCCCGTCCCCGGACAATCCCCTGCTCAGCGCGCCCCGCTGCCTCGTCACCCCCCATATCGGCTGGGCCACCCTGGATGCACGCCGCCGCCTCATGGACACCGTGGTGGACAACCTCCGTGC
>CBINPH010000168.1:0-7378 GCA_966252445.1 uncultured Chitinophagaceae bacterium
TCCGCCTCAGCGTCATCCGCTATATCATCGTCTCCATCTTCAAGAGCCTCATCTTCGCCCACCTCATCGTCATCGTCATCCTCCTCCCCGGCATCATCTTCATCTCCGTCTTCTTTTCCTTCCGGGTCTTTTATACCGGTGAATGCCGAAGCCTCGTCATCCTCCCTGGCATCGCCCTCGTCTTCCGGATATGCTGCAGGGTTTATGTCAAGCCCGGCCTCTCCGGCGTCCATATCCTGCTCATCGCCTAGGAGGCCCAACGGATCGCCATTGGAGGCAGCCAGGGGCTCTTCACCCTGCTCGTCCACGACCTCATCAATATACAGGGTAGCCTCCTGCGCCTCGCCGCCTGCACTTTCGTCCTCCGACGCCGCTTCCTGAACAGGTTCCACACTATTCAGGCGCAGCTCTCCCGTTTCAGACACCTCCAGATGGGGCCCTGCGGCCTCCACGCTGCTCTCGTCGTCGTTGTCCCCTCCTCCACCATCGGACACAGCCTTGGTGGGGTCTACCAGCTCGTCGCCGATAATTTCCTTGATCTTGGGCAGGTCCTCCGGGGAGTTCAGGCCAAAATAATCCATAAAAGACCTGGACGTATTGTACAACAAGGGTTTACCCGGCATCTCCTCATTTCTTCCCGAGATGATGATCAGCTCCTTTTCCAGCAATTTCTGTATGCTGTAGTCGGAATTGACGCCGCGGATGCTTTCGATATCGCCTTTGGTGACCGGCTGCCGGTAGGCAATGATGGCCAGGGTCTCCAAGGCTGCCGTGGACAGTTTCTTCAGGTATTTGTCCCCGTTCAGCTGGGCCACCGTGGGATAATAGGCCGGCTTGGTGAGGAACTGATAGCCACCCCCGCTCTGACGGATCTCAAAAGCATAAAACTCAGACTGGTATTTCTCGATGATCGCTTCTATGGCAGCCTCTACCTGTTCCATGGTCGCCCGGTCCTCGAGAAAGCCCTGGGCATTGTTCAGCAGTTCCACGATTTCCATCGCCGGAAGGGGGTGGTCTGAAGAGAATATCAGGGCCTCCACATGAGGAATGATCTTGGCAATCTCCATAAATATTGGTTTACATGGACGCAGAGGACACCGGCTCGGGGCATTGAGGCGGTGGCCGCACATGCTTGATCCCGGGTGGAACATCCCGCTGCCGGAACGACCGGGGGTAAAGATACGGGAAAAGGCCCGCTTGCTTTCCGGCAGAGCGGGAATACGGTCCCGGATGTGGATTTGTTGTGGATTAATAGGCGGGGATCAGCCTTCCAGGGCGGCGGCGCCGCTGACGATCTCGGTAAGCTCGGTGGTAATGGCTGCCTGCCGCGCCCTGTTGTAGGATATGCGGTAGCTGCGCAGCAGATCCTCCGCGTTTTCCGTGGCCTTGTCCATGGACGTCATCCTGGCTCCGTGTTCGGAAGCATTGGCGTCCAGCATGGCCTTATAAAACTGCGTATTGAGGATCTTGGGCATCAACTCAGCCAGGAGCTTTTCCCTGTCGGGTTCAAAGATGAAATCGGCCTTCAGCGCGGCCTGACCGGAGGCGGTCCCTTCTACTTTGGGCACCGGCAAAAAGCGTTCGACCTCGAAGATCTGTGTGATGGCGTTCTTGAACTGGCTGTAGACGATCTCTACCACGTCGTAGTCGTTGCGCAAGAACCCCTGGACAGCTTCCGCGGCTGCCTGTTGCACCTGTTCAAAAGAAAGATCGGAGAAAAGCTCCCTGAAGGCCGCATTGATCTTGTATTTCGCGCCATGCCGGGAGAAATAATCGTATCCTTTTTTCCCGATGGGCATGATGGTCACCTGGCCGCGCTCTGCCTGCGCAGGGTAGCGGGTATGGATGACCTGCAGGGCGGTCTTGATGATGTTCGCATTGTAGGCGCCGCACAATCCCCGGTCTGAGGTGATCACCACCAGCAGCACTTTTTCCACCGGCCTGGCCGTAGCCAGGGAAAGGTCTACGTCGCCCTCACTGTTGCTGACGATGTTCTGCAGCATCTCCTGCAGTTTCAGGGTGTAGGGCCGCATTTGCAGGATGGCATCCTGCGCCCGGCGCAGTTTGGCGGCGCTGACCATCTTCATCGCCTTGGTAATCTGCTGGATGGACTGGACGGACTTGATTCGGTTGCGAACCTCTTTGAGCTGACCGGGCATCGGCTAAAACGGATTAAAGTGGACTGGTGACAGCTTAATAATTGATAATCAATAAATTCAGGGCCAACGCCCCTTACCGGCTGCAAAGGTACGCAAAGGCCGCGTATTTCAGCTTCCGCGGCCGCAAAAAATCCCCGCTCAGGCCGGTATTCCGGCCATAAAATGATAACAATAAGGCGTCGAGCGGCGTTATCTAACAGCGACGGTCCGGCCTGCCCGCCCGGTCCCCGCCAATCCGCCCATAAAATCCGTTCCATGAAAAAGTTCAGCAAATATGTGCCCCTGGCTTTCAGCGCCAGGTCAGCCCCTGAAGGTCAGCCGGCAGGCGCCCCCCAGCAGGACGAGGTCATCGACGTCACCCTTCGCCTCGCGCCCCGGGAGCGGCCGGAGGGTGCGGAAGCCCGGTTCAGCGGTTCTCCGTTGAACAGGGCCGATTTTAGCGCCAGGTACGGCGCTGCTCCCGAGGATGTTCACCTCGTGGAGGAATTCGCGCAGGCGCACGGGTTGACGGTGGTGGAAAGCAGCCTGGCCCGCCGCAGCGTGGTCCTGCGGGGAAGCCTGAAGGCCCTCTGCAAAGCCTTTAGGACTGAGGTATCCATCTATACCACAGCGGACGGACACAGCTTCCGCGGACGCAGCGGAGAGCTGCAGATACCCAAAGAGCTGGATGGAAAAGTACAGGGGGTCTTTGGCCTGGACAACCGCCCGGCGGCCGAACCCCGGTTCCGGATACGGCGGGCCGGCAAGCAGCATATGATCGCCCAGGCGGCAGGCACGTCCTTCCATCCCACCGATATTGCCGCCCTGTATAACTTCCCCAAAGAGGCCAGCGGTAAGGGGCAATGCATCGCCCTGATCGAGCTGGGCGGGGGATTCCGCAGCGAAGACCTGGAAAGCTACTTCGAAAGCCTGGGGATATCCCTGCCCGAAGTACGGGCCGTGGGCGTGGATGGAGCGGGCAACGATCCCAGCACCGCAGACAGCGCCGACGGCGAGGTGATGCTCGACATCGAGGTAGCGGGGGCCGTGGCGCCGGAGGCCCGCATCGTGGTCTATTTCGCCCCCAATTCGGAAAGGGGCTTCCTCGATGCGATCACCACGGCGCTGCACGACCAGGAGAACAATCCCGACCTGCTGTCGATCAGCTGGGGCAGCGCGGAGTCGAACTGGACCCAGCAGGCGCTGCAGAACTACAACGACGCCTTTGGAGAAGCGGCGGCCCTCGGGGTGACCGTGCTGGCGGCCGCCGGCGACAGCGGCTCGGCAGACGGGGTGAATGATCAACGGGCGCATGTGGATTTTCCGTCCAGCAGCCCCCATGTGGTCGCCTGCGGCGGCACTCGCCTGACCACGAGTGGAGACGGGATCACCGAAGAAACTGTTTGGCACGAAGCGGACGGCGGGGCCACGGGGGGCGGCAGCGATGCCTTCCCCCTGCCCGACTACCAGAAAGAGGCCGGCGTGCCACCCTCGGTGAACGACGCCCGGCATAGCGGCAGAGGCGTGCCCGACCTGGCGGGCAATGCGGATCCGCAGACGGGTTACCGCATACGGGTGGACGGCCAGGACCTGGTCATTGGCGGCACCAGCGCCGTCGCGCCCCTCATGGCAGGCCTCCTGGCCCTGATCAACGAGGCCAACGGACGCCATGCGGGCTTTATTCATCCCCACATCTATGCCGATGATACGGCCTTCCGCGACATCGTATCCGGAGACAACATTACCGTACCAGGGAAGGGATACAAGGCAGGCACCGGATGGGACGCCTGCACAGGCCTGGGCGTGCCCGATGGTGTCAAGCTGCAGTCCGTGCTCTCCGGGCCGGGCGGTCCGGCCGCCGGAGCGCCCGCAGGTCAGTAGACGAGGGTATCGGCGGCAATCAGGGGAAGCACATAATGGCCGGTGTCAATGCGCAGCTCGGGAAGCCGCTGCTGCAGGGCTTCTACCGCGGAAGGGGTCACCTGGGTGCGGAAAAGATAAAGGACATGCAAGGCCTGGAGGGCAGCCAGGGCTTCCAGGCCCTTGTCCGTCACCGAGGTGCCGGTCAGGTTAAGATACCTGAGGCGTTTCAGGGACTTCAGCTGCACAAGGCCGCTGTCTGTCACCGAGGTACCTTCCAGCTGCAGGCGGGTGAGGGCGGTGAGCCGCCCTATGGTGGCCAATCCCTTGTTGGTGATCCCGGTATGGCCCAGCTCCAGCCAGGCCAGCTGCTCCCGCAAAGGCAGCAGCAAAGCGGTTTCGGCGTCCCCGAAAGCAGGGGCATTGACGGCGTTGGCCTTCAGGTAATGCGACGCGGCTGACACCGTCATGACCTTGACGCCCGTCGCCTGGAGGGCCTCCACCGCCTGCCGTGGGGCCGCAGCCACCTCGCTTTCCGGCACATAGGGGCTCGTTTCGCGCCCTCCCGCCTCCTGCAGCGCTTCCAGGATCGGCTGCATAGCCGGGGGCTGCGCCAGCTCGCTGACTTTCTTGTCAAAGGGACAACCCTGCTCAATCCACCAACGCAGCAACAAGGCCTGGTGAATGCTCAGCTGGGGCTTGCCCAGAGGGGGCATATGCTCATCATCCCCCTCCGCCAGCATGATCCTTCTGAACAGCTCGCTCTGCTCGGGCTGCCCCGGTGACAGGACAGGACCGTCTTCCCCGCCTTCACGGATATACGCTATGCTGTCCAGGCGCAGGGCGCCCTTTGTCTTGCGGGCGCTGTGGCAACTGTAACAGCGGGTGGCCAGAATGGGGCGAATGACATCGTGGTAGACGCGGGCATCCTGGATATTCGGTATGCTGACCCGGCCCTCAGCACCCAGGGCATGGCCATACAACGATTTTTGCAGGAACGTGGGAAAGGTCTGGGCCAGGTAGGCCGAGCCATGGGTCAGCGACCCGCCGTAATGACCCGCCGCCACCAGCAACAAGGGCAGCAGGATCCAAAGCAGGCCCAAGAGGCTGCGCATGCCACGCCGGTGCAGCCGCCCGCGGCGGAGATACAACCACCAAAGGCCCAGGGAAGCAGCGGCCACCCCAAAGCCCAGCCATTGATGCGTGGCGAGGGTCCTGTCCTCATAACCGCCCGACAGGGAAAGACAGTATCCGGCCACGCAGCTCGCGACAGCGCTGAGCATGCCCAGGAAAAGGGCCGGGCCCACGCCCTGGCGCACGGCACTGTAACGGGGCCTGCGTCCCAAAAATTCGAGAATGACGGCGATCAACAGGATCCCAATGGGCAGATGCACCAATACCGGGTGCCAGCGCCCGATAACCTCATTCCATCCGATGGGGGTAAGCTGCAGTAGTTCCATGGGCCGCCAGAAAATTGCGCGGTAGTTTACAACGGCGCTAATATAGCCATATTATCCAGGGGTTTCAGGACAAGATCGGGTAGATGACCTGGCCCTCGGTATCGGTCAGCCTGAAGGGCCTTCCCTGGAAATTGTAGGTCAGTTTCTCGTGGTTGAGGCCCAGCGTGTGCAGAATGGTGGCTTGCACGTCATGGATGCCCACCTTTCCGCGGACAGCGTGAAAACCGATCTCGTCCGTCTCGCCGTAGCTCACCCCGCCTTTCACCCCGCCGCCGGCCATCCACATGGTGAAGGCGTCGACATGATGATCCCTGCCGAGGAAAGGCATTTCTTTACCGTTGCGGTTCTCCTGCATGGGTGTGCGGCCGAACTCTCCGCCCCAGACCACCAGCACCTCATCCAGCAGGCCCCGCTGCTTCAGATCCAGCAGCAACGCCGTCTGGGCCCTGTCGATCTCGCGGCATTTGTTGTGCAGACCGAGGTCTATGGCGGTTCTCCTGTCCGTGCCATGGGAGTCCCAGCCCCAGTCAAAGAGCTGCACGAAACGCACGCCCTTTTCCACCAGCTTGCGGGCCAGCAGGCAGTTGTTGGCAAAAGACTCTTTGCCGGGTTGTGTGCCGTACAGTTCATGGATATAGGCAGGTTCGTCGCTGATGTCCATGACTTCCGGCACCGAGATCTGCATGCGGTAGGCCATCTCGTACTGGGATATGCGCGCCACGGTCTCCGGATCCCCGAAGGTCTCGTATTCTTCGCGGTTGACTTTGTTGATCGCGTCAATGCTCATCTTGCGGACATCCCGGCCCATGCCGTCGGGATCACTCAGGTACAGGACGGGGTCACCCTGGGCCCGGCATTGCACCCCCTGGTAGACGGAGGGCAGGAATCCGCTGCCCCAGACGCTCTTCCCCGCGTCGGGGGTCTTGCCCCCGGAGGTCAGCACCACAAAGCCAGGCAGATCACTGTTTTCCGTCCCCAGGCCATAGGTGGTCCATGCGCCGATGCTGGGACGGCCCAGGCGGGCGCTGCCGGTATGCACGAACAGCTGGGCAGGCCCGTGGTTGAACTGGTCGGTATGCACGGCCTTGAGGAAACTGATGTCGTCGGCGACGGTAGACAGGTGGGGCAGGTAATCAGATATCCAGGCCCCGCTTTGTCCGCGCTGCCGGAAAACGGCCTGTGGGCCCAGCATCTTGGGAACGCCACGGATGAATGCGAATTTCTTGCCTTCCAGCAGGGACTGCGGGCATAGCTGGTCGTTGAGCTTCGCCAGCTCGGGCTTGTAATCGAACAGCTCCAGCTGGGAAGGGGCGCCGGCCATATGCAGGTAGATCACGCTGCGCGCCCGACCGGGAAAATGGGGAGGCTTGGGCGCCAGAGGGTTCGCTGCGTCCAGCACCGGCCCCTTGTCGCCCATCCAGGCGCAAGAGCCCAGCACCGATCCCAGAGCCATCGCACCCAGGCCGGTCACACAGTCCTGCAGGAAATGCCTGCGGGTGACGTGCTGCAGGTAATGTGTTCTGGCCTCGCGAATGATCTTGTCTGACATGGTTCAGGATTTGGTGATGAATTCGTCGAGGTTTAACAAGGCATTGGCGACTACCGTGAGCGCAGCGGCCTGCGGTGCGGCCGCCTCCTGGGCCCGGATGCCCTGGATGAGCCTGGTGGCCTCTTCGGGATGCGCCCGGTATTTGGCCAGGGCTTTCCCATAGAGGTCCTGCAACGCCGAGAGCTTGTCTGCGCTGATGTCGCGGATCATGACCCGCCGGTAGCCTTCGCGTATCGCCGAAGCGGCGTCTCCCTTGCCCTGGACTTCCATCCATCGGGCCAGATGCCTGGCCGCTTCCATATAAACAGGGTCGTTGAGGGTGGTGATCGCCTGCAGCGGTGTATTGGTGCGGATGCGCCGCCCCAGGCACA
>CBINPH010000169.1:0-7374 GCA_966252445.1 uncultured Chitinophagaceae bacterium
GACCGATCGTCTTGTTGCCGTACTGCACCGAGTCGATCCACTGCAGCATGAGGGGGCGCCCTATGCGGCGGGCCAGCTCCTGGTCATAAGGCAGCGACGCGACGCGGAAGGCCCGGGCCATGCTCAGGTCCCCCTTCCAGGCCGCTCCCGGCCGGGAAAGGCTGTCCCCGGGGATTACGGCGGCGGTGTCGGCGACGACGTTGGCCTCCAGCCCGATCAGGGCGTTCATGATCTGGAAGGTGGAGGCGGGCAGGAAGCGCTGCTGGGTGCGTGCCAGGTTGTAGACCTGGAACTCGTTGGCGGCCGCGTCGTGCAGCATGAAACAGCCTTCCACCCCATGGCTGCTGAAATACCCTTTCCAGTCGGCCCGCTGGTGTATGTTGTTGCGGTTGCAGGCCGCAGCGGCGCTGAGCAGGAGGAGGACGGCGATCAGTCGGGGGGCTGGATGCATGGTGCAGTATTTTGGCGCAAAGGTAAAGAATCGCCCTGCTCCCTCCGCACCGGGACGGATACCCGGTGCATTAACGGCATGGACTATACGAATACTGCCTGCGGAAAAGGCGCCGGGGCGTTCCGCCTCAGGCGCTGCCGGGCAGCAGGCCCAGCTCGCGGCCCACGCGGGTGAAGGCGTCCACGGCGCGGTCCAGCTGCTCCCGCCGGTGGGCGGCGCTGAGCTGCACGCGGATGCGGGCCTGGCCCTGGGGCACCACGGGATAGAAGAAGCCGATGACGTAGATACCTTCCTCCAGCAGGCGGTCGGCCATCTGCTGGGCCAGCAGGGCGTCGTAGAGCATGACCGGGACGATGGGGTGGTCGCCGGGGCGTATGTCGAAGCCGGCCGCCGTCATGCGTTCCCGGAAGTAACGGGTGTTCTCCTCCAGGCGGTCCCGCAGGGCGGTGCTGTCGCTGAGCAGCTCCAGGACGGCGAGGGAGGCGCCGACCACGCCCGGGGCCAGGGTGTTGGAAAACAGGTAGGGGCGGGAGCGCTGCCTGAGCATCTCGATGATCTCCTTCCGCCCGCTGGTGAAGCCGCCGGAGGCTCCGCCCAGGGCCTTGCCCAGGGTGCCGGTGATGATATCCACCTCGCCCATGACGCCCCGGTATTCGTGGGTGCCCCGCCCGCTGGGGCCCAGGAAGCCCGTGGCGTGGCTGTCGTCGACCATGACCACGGCGTCGTGCGCCCGCGCCAGGGCGACGATGCGGTCCAGCTGCGCGATGGTGCCGTCCATGGAGAAGGCGCCATCGGTGACCACCAGGCGTGTCCTGGCGCCGGCGGCGGCGCGGAGCTGCGCTTCCAGGTCTTCCATGTCGTCGTGGCGGTAGCGGTAGCGCCGGGCCTTGCAGAGGCGCACCCCGTCGATGATGGAGGCGTGGTTGAGCGCATCGGAGATGATGGCGTCCTGCTCGTTGAGCAGGGGTTCGAAGACGCCGCCGTTGGCGTCGAAGCAGGCGGCGTACAGGATGGTGTCTTCGGTGCCCAGGAAAGCGGCGAGCTTTTCTTCCAGGCGCCGGTGTATGTCCTGGGTGCCGCAGATGAAGCGGACGCTGCTCATCCCGTAGCCCCGGCTGTCCGTGGTGGCTTTGACGGCTTCCAGCACGGCGGGGTGCGAAGAAAGACCCAGGTAGTTGTTCGCACAGAAATTGAGGACGGGGCGCCCGCCGACGAGGATCTCCGCGCCCTGGGGGGACTCGATGATCCTTTCCTTCTTGAGGAGGCCGGAGGCCTCGATGCCGGCCAGCTCCTCACGCAGCCGCCCGATGAAACGCTCGTTCATGAGGGAAGGTTTGCGGGCAAATGTAAACCAAAGGCGGCAAACGGCGCGCCGCGGCGCCGCCCCGGTGCAGGTGATTTTTACTCCTCATTAAAGTTGTGTAAATTTAAGCCCGCATGGGGACCCCTGTCCCCCGCTATCATTTTTTAAAAGAACAGACATATGTCATATTCCTATCAGATCGACAGCATGGAGGCCTATCGGGAGGCCTACCGGCGCAGCGTGGAGGACCCGGAAGGGTTCTGGGCGGAGATCGCCGGGCAGTTCCGGTGGCGGAAGACCTGGGACAAGGTCCTGGACTGGAATTTCAGCGGGGAGGGCGCGCCGGTCGTGCGCTGGTTCGGGGGCGGCAAGCTCAACATCACGGAGAACTGCCTGGACCGGCACCTGGACAGCATAGGCGACCAGCCGGCCATCGTCTGGGAGCCCAATGACCCGGACGAGCATTACCGCATCCTCACCTACCGGCAGCTGCATCAGAAGGTCTGCACCTTCGCCCATGTGCTGAAGAACAACGGGGTCAAGAAAGGCGACCGGGTCTGCATCTACATGGGTATGGTGCCGGAGCTGGCCATCGCCGTGCTGGCCTGCGCCCGCATCGGGGCCATCCATTCGGTGGTCTTCGGCGGCTTTTCCGCCCAATCCATTGCGGACCGTATCCAGGACGCCGATGCCGGCTATGTGATCACCTGCGACGGCGCCTTCCGCGGCGCCAAGGCCATACCCCTCAAGAGTGTGGTCGACGACGCCCTGGTGCAGTGCCCCTCGGTGAAGCGCGTCATCGTGCTGACCCGCACCCGCACCCCGGTATCCATGATCAAGGGCCGCGACGTCTGGTGGGAGGATGAGATCAAGAAAGTGGAAACCCAGGGGAACCCCGACTGCCCCGCCGAGGAAATGGACGCCGAAGACGTGCTCTATATCCTCTATACCTCCGGGTCCACCGGCAAGCCCAAAGGGGTGGTGCATACCACCGCCGGCTACATGATCTATACGGCCTATACCTTTGTCAACGTCTTCAACTACCAGCCGAAGGAAGTCTATTTCTGCACAGCCGACATCGGCTGGGTCACCGGTCACAGCTACATCGTCTACGGGCCCCTGGCCGCCGGCGCCATTTCGGTGATGTTCGAGGGGGTGCCCACCTGGCCCGACGCGGGCAGGCTCTGGGATATTGTCGACAAGCACAAGGTCAACATCATCTATACCGCTCCCACGGCCATCCGCTCGCTGATGGCCCACGGGCTGGATTTCGTCAAGGGCAAGGACCTGTCAACCCTCCGCGTGCTGGGCAGTGTGGGCGAGCCCATCAACGAGGAGGCCTGGCATTGGTTCGACGAGCACATCGGCAAAAAACGCTGTCCCATCGTGGACACCTGGTGGCAGACCGAGACGGGGGGTATCCTCATTTCCCCCATCGCCGGCGTCACCGGGACGCGGCCTTCCTATGCCACCCTGCCCCTGCCAGGGGTGCAGCCCGCGATCATGAATGAACAGGGACAGGAGTTGCCTGCCGGCGCCGCCTCCGGCAACCTCTGCATGAAGTTCCCCTGGCCGGGCATGCTGCGCACCACCTGGGGAGACCACGAGCGCTGCCGCAACACCTACTTCAGCGCCTATCCCGGCTATTATTTCACGGGGGACGGCTGCCTGCGTGAGGACGACGGCTATTACCGGATCACGGGCCGCGTGGACGACGTACTCAATGTCAGCGGGCACCGCATCGGGACTGCCGAGGTGGAGAACGCCATCAACATGCATACGGATGTCGTCGAAAGCGCCGTCGTGGGCTTCCCCCACGACATCAAGGGACAGGGCATCTATGCTTTCGTCATCACCGAGGGCCGCAGCGTCCAGGACGGTGCGCTGACCCAGCAGGATATCCTGGAAACGGTCAGCCGCATCATCGGCCCCATCGCCAAGCCTGACAAGATCCAGTTCGTCAGCGGCCTGCCCAAGACCCGTTCGGGCAAGATCATGCGCCGTATCCTGCGCAAAATTGCCGAAGGCGAGATGAACAACCTGGGGGATACCACCACGCTGCTGAACCCCGAGGTCGTGGAGGAGATCAAGGCCGGCAAGGTATAGGAAAGATCTCCGGGCCATGTGTTCACGACATGGTATATATGACAAGGCCGCCTCTTACGGGGCGGCCTTGTCGCTTAAAGGTATGCGTCAGGTTTACTTGAAGCTGCCCTGCGCGATGGCGATGTCTTCGGCGTTCTCCGCCAGCAGGACCTTCAGCAAGCCGTCGTAGTGGATCAGCTGGTCGAAGGAACGGTCGGAGAGCTGCGTGGCTGACACATGCGTGCTGGACGACACGTCGTTGAGTTCCAGGTCGCGGGTGCCATCGGCCTTGTAGAGCCGCGCGGGATGCGAGGCGACGGAATCGGCCAGGCTGGAATCCAGGCGCACCACCAGGTAGCTGCCGGCGCCGCGCTTGTAGACCCTGAATTGTCCGTTGAGCTCGCTGGTCAGCGGGTTTTTCAGGTTGAAGGACTTGAAGGTCTCGTTCGTGCCGATCTCGGACTGCGCCACGATGGTCTGCAGGTCGTTGGGGTTGCGGTATATGTCTATGCAGCCGTCGTACTGCAGCAGCGCGGAGAAGGACATGGGCAGGGAGGTCGTCAGCGTGGGGCTGCGCCCGTCGACGAAGCCCAGGTCGTAGGCCTCCTCGCCGTTCTCTATAGAGGTGCCCTTGCGAACCAGCACGGGATAGGAACCATCCTGCGATACGCCCTGCAGCTGTATGGTCAGCTGTACGGAGTCCGCTCCCGGCACTTCCCTGAAACTGGCCGTCCCGGTGATCTGGGATTGTCCGTAAGAGCCTATGGTATAGCTTTTTTGCCTGGGGGCGTCGTGGTCATCCTTGGAACAGGAAGCCAGCCCCAGCAGGGCCAGGAGGATCACCGAGGTCAGGTGGATCGTTTTTCTCATAAGACGGTTTTTTGGACAGCGCTACTGCAAAAAAGATACCAACCGGTATAGCCGCTGCTGCAGGAATAACTCCCCGGGCAGGACAATTATTGTGCAGGCAGGAAAAAGGGCCGTTCAGCGATGCGGCGGCGCCAGGGCGCCGAAGAAATGCTCGAGCTGGCCGAAGATATCCTTGAACCAGGGGATGAGGGTGCCCACCCAGCCGATGACCATGGGGCCTATGGGCTCCACCCAGGCGTAGGTGTGGGACTGCAGCTTGGAAGAGGGGGTGACCAGGTAAAGCTGGTTGGCCAGCCAGAGCCCTATGCTGAACAGCACGATATAGGTCAGGAGATAGAACACCACGCCGGCGAGGCGGTTGACCCAGCCCAGCATGGCGAGCTTCAGCGTCCTGTCCAGCAGGCCGGCCACCAGGCGCACGAGCACGGCCGCCACCAGGAAGATAAGCACAAAGCTGACCACGGGCCAGAGCGGGCTGGGGTTGTCCAGCTCCTGCTGCAGGTAAAGGGCGAAGGAGGTGGAGAGCTTGAGGGCGGCGGCGGCGCCCAGTATCAGGGCCAGCAGGGAGCAGAGCGAGACCACCAATCCCCTGGACCAGCCCTTGAATACGGCGATCAGCATGAACAGGGCGAAGAGGATGTCGATGACCATGGCGGCAGTTTTGAAGGGATCAGGAACCCAGCAGTTCCCGCACGATGGCGGAGATGGTCTTTCCGTCGGCCTGCCCCGCAAGCTTCCTGGTGGCCGTCCCCATGACCTTGCCCATGTCGGCGGGGCCGCTGGCACCGGTCTCGGCGATGATGGCGCCCAGCACTTCGCGCAGCTGCCCTTCGTCCATGCGTGCCGGCAGGAAGCGTTCTATCACGGCCAACTCCTCCTGTTCCTTAATGGCGAGGTCTTCGCGCTTCTGCTGCCGGAAGATGTCCAGGGAGTCGCGGCGCTGCTTGGCCATTTTCTGGAGCAGCTTGATCTCGTCCGCTTCCCCCAGTTCCTTGGGGCCGCCCTCGGCGGTCTTGGCCACCAGGATGGCTGCCTTGATGGCGCGCAGGCTGCGCAGCTCGCTTTCGTTCTTGGCTTTCATGGCCGTTTTGATGCCTTCGTTGACTTGTTGTTCCAGGGACATGGTTGTGGATATTTGCGGGTATGCGCTGTGGTTGGCCACACAGGGCCTTCAGCAGGCTAAGTTAGCGCAAAATCGCCAAAGCGGGAGGCCCCGGGAGCAGGTATGCATCAATCTTTGTACCTTGCCACTCATGCGAAAAGCCGTTCCGGGGACCCTCCTGGTCCTCCTTTTTCTGACGCTGGGCAGGGACGGACATGCCCAGCGGAACAAGGTGAAGATCATCACCGATTATGGCACCATGGTGCTGGCGCTGAGTGACCTGACGCCTGCGCACCGCGACAATTTCCGGAGGCTGGTGAAAAAGCATTTTTACGACAGCCTGCTCTTTCACCGGGTGATTGCCGGCTTCATGATCCAGGGGGGGGACCCGGAGTCCAGGCACGCGCCGGCAGGTACCGAGCTGGGCCACGGGGATGTAGGCTATCACATCCCCGCTGAGTTCAGGGACCAGCTGTTTCATGGCAAGGGGGCCCTGGCCGCCGCCAGGGAGTCCGATGACGTCAACCCGGCCAGGGCTTCTTCAGGCTGCCAGTTCTACATCGTCCACGGGAAGACCTATACGGACCAGGAGCTGGACCAGATAGAACAGCGCTCCGGGCACCGTTTTTCGCCGGCGCAGCGGGAGGTGTACAAGACCATAGGCGGTGCGCCCTTCCTGGATGGCCTGTATACCGTCTTCGGACAGTTGATCAAAGGCGGCAACGTGCTGGACAGCATTGCCGCCGTGCCCACCGATGCCAGGGACCGTCCGCTGAAGGATGTGCGGATGAAGGTCAGGGCCCAGCACCGATTTTTATTCTTCTGAGCGAGCCAAAAACGCGTACTTTGCATAAACATAAAACGACGACGCATGAATTTCCCCGCTGATTTAAAATACACCCAGGATCATGAATGGATACGCCTGGTCGAAGGCGACACCGCCCTCATCGGCATCACCGATTTTGCGCAAAATGAGCTGAGCGACATTGTGTATGTGGACATCACCACGGTAGGCAAGGACCTGACCGCCAACGAAGTCTTCGGCACGGTGGAGGCGGTGAAGACCGTATCCGACCTGTACCTGCCGGTAGACGGCACTATACTTGAAGTCAATCCCAAACTGGATACCAACCCCGAGCTGGTCAACACAGATCCCTATGGAGAAGGCTGGATCGTGAAAGTCAGGGTCCGCGACACTTCCTCTCTCGACGGCCTCCCGGACGCGGCCGCCTATGAAAAGCTTGTCAAGGGCTGAGCCGCCTGACATACCGTATGAAGCGTTACCGATTTTATATCCCGGCACTGTTGTGGACGGGCGTCATCCTGCTGATGTGCCTGATGCCCTCCTATGACGTGCCCGCGACGCCTTTGTTCAACATACCCTATTTCGACAAGATGGTGCATGCCGGCATTTTCGCCGTCTTTGTCTTCCTGTGGTGCTATGGGCTCTGGCGTTCGGGGCGCCGGCAAATGCTGGTGTACCTCGCCGGCACCATCCTGGCCGCCGTGCTGCTGGGGCTGGTGATCGAGTGCCTGCAGAAGATGCTGGTATCCCTGCACCGC
>CBINPH010000170.1:0-7342 GCA_966252445.1 uncultured Chitinophagaceae bacterium
CCGGTTTCGGTGTCGCCCCAGAACGGCTCCTTTGTCCTCGATGCCCGTACACCCATATACGCCGCAGACCCGGGAAGCCTCGAAGCCGCCTCCATGCTGGCCGGGATGCTGAACACCCCCACCGGTTTTCATCTCCAGGCCCGGCAGGGCAGCCCTGCCGCCGGCGCCATTGTGCTGAAGCTGAACGCTGCCCCCCAGGCTACCCTGGGAGAAGAAGGATATACCCTGGACGCCGGTGCCCAGGGGGTCACGATCACGGCTAACAAAACCGCAGGTCTGTTCTATGGGATCCAGACCCTGATGCAGCTGCTGCCTCCCGATATTGAACGTCCTCAGGCGGTACAGGGCTTGTCGTGGAAGGTCCCCGGCGTCCGGATCATGGACTACCCGCGCTTCGGCTGGAGGGGCCTCATGCTGGATGTCAGCCGCCACTTCTTTTCCAAAGCATTCGTCAAGCGGTACATTGATGAAATGGTGAAATACAAGTTCAATGTTTTTCACTGGCACCTCACCGATGACAATGGCTGGCGCGTCGAGATCAAAGGCCTGCCCCGGCTGACCGAAATAGGGGCATGGCGTGTCCCGCGCACGGGACGTTTCGGGAGTTTTCACGCTCCCCAGCCCGGCGAAAAAGCCACGGACGGAGGCTTCTATACCCAGGAGGACATCCGCGAAATCGTGGCCTATGCGCAGGCCCGTCATGTGACCATCCTTCCCGAGATCGACGTACCGGCACACAGCCTGGCCCTGATTGCGTCCTACCCGAATCTATCCTGCACACAACTGACCTATCCGGTCAATCCCGGCAGCAGCTTTTACGGAAAGGAGGACAATGTGCTCTGCGTGGCCAATGATTCCACCTGGCTGATGCTCGATAAGATCTTCGGCCAGCTGGCCGACCTCTTCCCCGGCCCGTATATCCATGTAGGTGGTGACGAAGCTTTCAAGGGCTTCTGGGAAAAATGCCCCAAGGACCAGGCCCTGATGAAAACGGAAGGGATCACGTCGCTGGAGGGGCTGCAAAGCTATTTTGAGAAGAAACTCGAAAAGATCATCATCTCCAAAGGCAAAAAGATGATCGGTTGGGATGAGATCCTGGAGGGGGGCTTGGCTCCCGAAGCCACGGTCATGAGCTGGAGAGGCATGCAGGGCGGCATCAAGGCGGCTCAGATGGGCCATCACGTCGTGATGAGCCCCTGGGGCAGCGCCTACCTGGACCTCTACCAGGGTGATCCCCTGGTGGAACCGGCCACGTACGGCGCGCTGCGCCTGCAGACCTGCTATGCGTTCGAGCCCGTTCCCGACAGCGTCGACGCCCGATACATTCTCGGGGGCCAGGGCAATCTCTGGACCGAGTCGGTCCCCAACGACCGGCATGCCGAATACATGACCTGGCCCAGGGCCATGGCCCTGGCCGAAGTGTTCTGGTCGCCGAGGCAGCGCCGGGACTGGCCGGATTTTATCCGCCGCATGGAAGGCCGGTTCCCTTACCTCGACGCCGGTGACATCAAATATTCGCGCAGCGCCTATGATCCGATCATCAGCGCCGTCCAGGGAGGCGACTCGCTGCAGGTGAAGCTGAGCACCGAAATCCCCGGCCTGGACATCTATTACACCTTTGACGGGACGGACCCCGACCAGCACTATCCCAAATATGCCGGAAAACCGCTGGACATCCCCCTGGGGGCTTCTTCCATCCGGGTACGCACGTACCGGGGCGACAAGCCTGCAGGACGCCAGATCGACCTGCCCCTGAGTGAGCTGCGAAAAAGACTGAAAAAATAAGCCTAACGCGCCAGGAACTCCAGGTTGCGCCGGATGCCGGCGTACCCTGCGCGTTTCAGGGGAGAGCGGCGGAAGATCTCCCGGAAGGCCTCCTCGGTCAGGGCCTCCCAGTCCCGGGTGGTGAAATTCAGGATCTCGGGCAAGGGGGTGAAGGCGGGTTCCCGGTGAGGCGACGAAAAGCGGTTCCAGGGGCACACTTCCTGGCAGATATCGCAGCCGAACAGGCGGTCCTCCAACTGGCCTTCCATCTCTTCAGGAATCAGGGCGGCTTTCAACTCTATGGTGAAATAGGAAATGCATCGGCTTCCGTCGACGACCTTGTCGTCCGACAGGGCTTCCGTAGGACAAGCGTCGATGCAGCGGCGGCAGCTCCCGCAATAATCGGCCGCGAACGGATCGTCATAGGCCAGGGGCAGGTCCGTAATCAGGGTGGCAATAAAGAAGTAGGATCCTTTCCGCGTGAGCAGGTTGCCGTTGCGGCCCACCCATCCCAGACCGCTGCGCACCGCCCAGCTGCGCTCCAGCACGGGTGCCGAATCGACGAAGCCCCTGCCGTGCACTTCCCCGATCTCTTCGTTGATACGGGCCAGCAACTCCTTCAGCTTGCGCTTGATCACCTGATGATAATCCTCTCCGTACGCGTAACGGGATACCCGGGGCGCTCCCTCGCGCTGTTCCTCGGCGGGGAAGTAGTTCAACAACAGGGTAATGACCGATTGCGCTCCCGGCACCAGGCGGCGGGGATCGGTACGGAGATCGAAATAGTTCTCCATATACTGCATCTGCCCCTGCATTCCGCGCTGCAGCCATTGCTCGAGCCGCCGGGCATCCTCGTCCAGGGCTTCGGCGCGGGCAATGCCGCAGTAGTCGAAGCCCAGCCTGGCGGCTTCGGTCTTTATCCATGCGGTATGGCGGGCAGGTAGCGACATAATCCGGTCAGTGAGGAAGGCGGGAACGACAGGCGGCGTAGACCCAGGTGCCGGCCACCGCACTGAGCAGGGTGACGGCGACGACCGTAAAACCAGACCCTATCTGGGCGAACAACGGTCCGGGGCAGGCGCCGGTCAGCGCCCAGCCGAGCCCGAAAATAAATCCCCCCAGGATGGTCCCTTTGTGAAAGGTCTTCTGGGGGATCACAATGGGGTGGCCCTCCCAGGTCCTGATCTTAAACCGGCGGATCAGCCAGATGCTCAGCGCGCCCACAGGGATGGCCGTCAGAAATATCCCGTACATCTGGAATCCCTGGAAGCGGAACATTTCCTGCATACGGTACCAGGAAATAGCCTCCGCCTTGGTCAGGATGATGCCGAAAAGAATGCCCAAACACAAATACCTCAGATGGTTTTTCACGATCATTTTTTTTACCCTGCAACCTGTCTGCCGCCTTTGGCGGGCAGATACCGGTCAAAGCCACTGCAACACATGAGGGAGGATCAGGTAGGTGCAGGCCACGCCGCCCGCAAAAAAACACATGGTGGCCACCAGGGACGGCCATTGCAGGGAGGACAGCCCCATGATGCCATGCCCCGACGTACAGCCGCCTGCATACCGGGTCCCGAAGCCAACCATAAATCCACCCGCCACCATCAAGGCCAGGCCCTTCGCGTGGAGCAGCGCCCCCCAACGAAAGAGCTCCGCAGGCATCAGTCCCCCCGCGGTGTCCACCCCCAGGGCGTGCAAATCCGTCCGGGTAGCTGCTGAAATATCTACCGGCTGGGGATTGGCGAACAGACTGCCGGCGATCCAGCCGCCGATGAAGATCCCGGCCACAAAAAGCAGGTTCCACCGTTCCTGTTTCCAGTCATAATGCAGAAAATCAATGTGGGCGGGGACGCAGGCCGCGCAGATATCCCGTAAGGAAGAGGACACCCCCAGGGGTTTGTTTCCCGCAATCAGCAGCGCGGGTACCATGAGCCCGATCAGGGGGCCTGCCACATACCAGGGCCAGGGACGCTGCACCCACTCCAACCATGTCTCCATCTACTTCAGTTTTACCAGTCCACGATCCCTGGCTGCCGGCGGGGGACGCCGGTTATCCGCAGCGCCTTCCCCCACCCGCAGCCTGCCGGGGCGGCAGGCTGTTCCTGCAGCAAAATTACGAAAAAAGGCTGCCGGAGGCGTCAGCCATGGCCGTTCTGCTGTTGCTGGTATTCCTCGGTCAGTTTCCGTTGCAAATCGGCAGGCACCGGTGCGTATTCGGCGAACTGCATGCTGAGCCGGGCCTTTCCCTGGCTCACATTGCGCAGGGATCCGAACAGGTCATCCAGCTCCGCCTGGGGGGCCCGGGCCCGGATGACCTGCCGGCCATCCTGGCTGTCCATACCCATGATCAGGCTGCGGTGGGACTGCAGTTCACTCATGATGTCGCCCATCATGTCCTCCGGTGTAACGACCTCCATGTCATAGATGGGCTCCAGCAACTGGGGCGAGGCCTGGTGAAAAGCTTCCCTGAAGGCCATCATGCCCGCAATCTTGAAAGAGATGTCATTGCTGTCCACCGGATGCATCTTACCATCGTAAACACTCACCCGGACGTCCCTGACATAGGAACCGGTGAGGGGTCCTTCCTGCAGCTTTTCCATCACCCCCTTGAGAATGGAAGGCAGGAACCTGTTGTCTATGGCTCCCCCCACAATGCAATTGTTGAAAACCAGCTTGCCGCCCCAGGGGAGGTCGATCTCCTGGGAGTCCCTGACGGGGAAGTCCTTGACGGGCGGCATATGATCGCTGTAGGGTTCGATCCGGAGATAGACCTCTCCAAACTGGCCGGCGCCCCCGCTTTGTTTCTTGTGGCGGTAGTTGGCCTGCGCCGGGCGCTGTATCGTCTCCCGGTAGGGAATCCGTGCCCGCGAATAGGCTACCTGGAGCTTGTATATATGCTCGAGGCGCCAGCGGGTGACCAGCAGATGCAGGTCACCCTGTCCGTGTAGGATGATCTGCTTGAGCTCCCGGTTGTATTCTATTTCCAGGGTAGGATCTTCCATGTGGATCTCCTGCAGTACTTCGCCCAGCTTTTCGTCGTCGCCTTTGTTCTGGGCGGCGATGGCTATGCGCACGCGCGGCGAAGGGTAGTCGATCGCCGCCACATTACCTTCTGCCCCGCGCCCGTTGAGGGTATCGCCGGTCAGGGTGCTTTTCAGCTTCAGGGTACAGCCGATGTCGCCGGCGCGCAGCCGGTTGACGCTGTTGCGTTCCTGGCCGTCGGCGATCATGATCTGGTTCACCCTTTCTGTGCTCTGCCGGCGCTCGTTGCGGAGCTCCGTGCCTGCATTCAGCTCTCCGGACAACACCTTGAAAAAGCTCAACCGCCCCAGATGGGGCTCGATAAAGGTTTTAAACACAAACAGGCGCAGCGGCCCCCCGGGATCGCAGGGGATCTCCGCGCCGGCCTCCGTATGCTCCGGCGGCATCTCCATGGCCGACGGGGCCACATTGTCAATGAAGCCCATCAGCCGTCCGCTGCCCATGTTGGCGGCAGCGGACAGGCAAAATACCGGGAACACATCGTGCTGCAACATGCCGATCTTCAGCCCCCGCCGCATCTCGTCCTCATCCAGGCTGCCTTTGTCAAAATAGAGCTCCATCAGCCCTTCGTCGTTCTCCGCCGCTTTTTCGACCAGAAGATTATGCAGGTGGGCGGCCTGCTCGGCCTCCGAGGCTGGAATGGGCAGCTTTTCCGGCTTGCCGCCTCCCTCGGGAAACTGGTACATCACCATCTTCAGCAGGTCAATGATGGCGTTGAAGCCGGGGCCCGGGTTTACCGGATACTGCATCAGGGTCGCCGCGGAGCCGAAAAACCGCCGTATATCTTCCCAGGACTGCTGAAAGTTGGCCATCTCCGCATCCAGCTGGTTGATCGCCAGAATGGTGGGCTTCCGGTACTTGTCGACATATTCCCAGATCAGCTCCGTACCGACCTCCACCCCATACTGGGCATTGAGCAGCATGAGTGCCGTATCGCAAACGCGGATCGAGGAGATGACCTCGCCTATAAAGTCATCCATCCCCGGGGTATCCAGAATATTGATCTTGTAATCCCGCCATTCGGTGTGCAACATTGTGGCATACACGGAATTGGTTCGTTCTTTTTCGATGTCGTGGTAATCCGATACCGTGTTGCCTTCCTCTACCGTTCCGCGGCGGCGGGTGATGCCCGCCTCAAACAGCATGGTTTCGGCCAGGGTGGTCTTCCCGCTTTTGGCAGCACCGATCAGGGCGAGGTTCTTGATATGCTTTTCATCATAAGCTTTCATGGGCTGGCGTTTAAAGGTCCGGCATGGCAGCACCCCGCGGACGCGGCCACGGTTTAAATTACAACTTAAATTTCAAATGGCCGCTGGGCGGCCCTCAGGGGAGGAAGCTCAGGCAAGGTCCAGCTTTCGGGTGGCGGGGGAGCCCACCCAGGTAATGGCCACCACGACCAGGGTCATGCAGCCGCCAAAGACCACTGCGGGCACGGTTCCCATCCAACGGGCAGTGACCCCGCTTTCAAAGGAACCGAACTCATTGGAGGAACCGACAAACATCGTGTGCACGGCGGCCACCCGTCCCCGCATCTCGTCGGGCGTTTTCAACTGGAGGATAGTGTTGCGGATCATGACGCTTACCCCGTCAAACATGCCGCTGAAAAAAAGCGCACCCATGGACAACCAGAAATTCCTGGATATTCCGAACACGATCATGCAGAGACCAAAGCCGGACACCGCCCCCAGCAGCTTTATGCCGGGCCGCTTGCGCAACGGCAGGTACGCGAGCAGCAGCAGGGTGACGCAGGACCCGACCGCCGGCGCGGCCCTCAGCACACCCAGGCCCTTGGGACCCACCGCAAGAATCTGGTCTGCGAAGACCGGCAGCAGCGCCACGGCCCCGCCGAAAAGCACGGCAAACAAGTCCAGGGACAAGGCGGAAAGGATTTCCCGGGTGCGGAACACAAAGCGGACGCCCTCACCCAGGCGCTGCCAGACCCGTTCACCCTCCCGGCGCTGGTAAAAAACGGGCTTCGGCCGTATGCCCCAGAGGGCGACGAGGGCCAGCAGCAGAAAAAACAGCACCGCGGCGAAGGTGACCGTGGCGCCCCACCAGCCATAGAGAAAGCCTCCGGCCAGGGGGCCGGCCACGGCCCCGGTTTGCCAGGCGGCGCTGCTCCAGGTAGTCGCGTTGGGGTAAAGGCGGCGGGGAACTACCAGCGACAGCAGCGAAAAGGATGCGGGGCTGCTGAACGCGCGGATGATCCCACCCGCAAAGGCGGTGGCATACATGATCCGTACGGCCAGGGAGGTGGGTAGTCCCCCGCTGAGGGGCGGACTGCTCACCAGGAGATAGGAGAGGGCACAGACCAGATATCCCAGCACACAACGCAGCAGCAGGGTTCTTTTTTCCTGCTTGTCGACGAGATGCCCGGCCCAGAGCGCCAGCGAGAGGGCCGGGATGAGCTCGGCCAGGCCCACGAGGCCGAGGGAGAACGGCTCGTGGGTGAGCTCGTAAACTTTCCAGCCCACGATGGTGGACTGCCTGTTCAGGGCAAAGATGATGGTGAACCGGGTGCTCAGGTAATGGC
>CBINPH010000171.1:0-7337 GCA_966252445.1 uncultured Chitinophagaceae bacterium
AGGCTGGGCGAAAAAATGCGCCTGCTGCTGGACAACCCTCAACGTGCGGCGATCATGGGCCAGCAGGCGCACGCCGCCGCGGCCTCCCGTTTTGCCCTGGACCGCTTTACGGCCCAATGGGCTTCCCTGTTCCGCGAAGCCGCCGGCCTACCCTCATTTCCTGTCACCCCGGACGGGGACCATGCCGTCCGGCCAAAAATGCTGGCACCATGAAAAACCGAATCGCTTTTATCAGTGAACATGCTTCTCCCCTGGCGGCGCTGGGCGGGAAAGACAGCGGCGGTCAGAATGTCTATGTCGGCGAACTGGCCAGGGAACTGGTTTCCCTGGGATACTGCGTGGATATCTTCACCCGCCGGGACGACCCGCGCTTGCCGGAGGTGGTCGGGTGGATGCCCGCCATCCGGGTGATCCATGTAGATGCCGGACCGCCTGCCCCTATCCCCAAGGAAGAGATGCTTCCTTTCATGGGCGCTTTTACGGCCTGCATGGAACATTTCATCCTCCGCCACAAAATCAGCTATACGCTGATCCATGCCAATTTCTTCATGTCGGGGATGGTGGCCTGCGCGCTCAAAGCGCGCTTCCGCATCCCGTTTGCCATTACCTTTCACGCCCTGGGCTATGTGCGCCGCATACATCAGCGGGATATGGATCGTTTTCCCACGGAACGATTGACCATCGAGGAGGACATCGTCCGGCAGGCTGACCGCATCATCGCGGAATGCCCCCAGGACCGCGAGGACCTGATCAGCTATTATGCCGCGCCGCCGGACAAGATAGCCGTGATCCCCTGCGGGTTCAATCCCCTGGAATTCCATCCCGTGGACAGACAGCTGGCCCGGATGATGCTCAACCTGCCAGCCGATGCTTTCCTGTTGTTGCAGCTGGGACGCATGGTCCCCCGCAAAGGCGTGGACAACGTCATACGAAGCCTGCGCATACTCGCCGGCAGCGGCATACAGGCCCGGCTGTTGGTTGTGGGCGGGGACAAGGACTGTCCCCGCCTGGAAGAAGATCCGGAAATGCGTCGCCTGTACGACATCGCGGTGGAGGATGGCGTGGAGGACAAGGTCATCTTCGCGGGCCGGAAAAACCGTGATCAGCTGAAATACTATTACGCCGCTGCCGACGTATTCGTCACCACGCCCTGGTACGAGCCCTTCGGGATCACCCCGCTGGAGGCGATGGCCTGCGGGCGCCCGGTGGTGGGCGCCCGGGTGGGCGGCATACAATACAGCGTGCAAGAAGGCAAGACCGGCTTTCTGGTGCCCCCCCGGGACCCGGAGGCGCTGGCGGACCGCATCGCCCGCCTGGCCGGCGACGCGCGGCTGGCGGCACGTATGCAGAAACAGGCCCTGAAGCGCGTCCACCAGCAATTTACCTGGAACAAGGTCGCGCTGTTGATGCACCGGGTGTACGGGGAAATGCTCTGCCCTTACCGTTCGCCACGCCAGCAACGCGCGGAAAAGATCTCGCTCATCGAAAGCGCCTTTGAAAAGACCGTGGAGACCCTGACCTATTCCAAGCAAGTGCTGGCGATCCCCCTGTTCAACGCCGCCACCCTCATCGGCCAGTGCCTGGGCAGCAGACACAGCCTGTTCGTCCTGGGGCAAGGCAAGAGCGCTTCACCCTGCGAGCTGTTCGCCCGGGAACTGGGCCAGAAGCTTCAGGGCGTGGAAGAGCCCGGGGGCGTGCAGGGACCCCGGGTGAATCATGTGGGTGATCATTTTACCGAGCAACTGGTCCGCCACGGGAGACGCGGGGACCTGCTGCTGTGCCTGGGCTCGGGGAGCCGGCCCAGGGACCTCCTGGCCGCCATCAAGCTGGCCCATCACCGGAAGATGAACTGCATTGCCATCCTGGGACAGGATTTCCCGCTTGACGCCAAATATACCGTGGTGCATGTCAACCTCCCCCTGTTCGAAGACCGGCAGATTCAGGAGATCCACCTGCACATTCTGAATACCCTGTGTGAACTCATCGACATTCACCTGTTTCCCCGGACGCCCCAGCGGAAACCCGGCCCCGATGGGAAGGGACAGAAAACCCGGCCGGTGATGTCCGTTCAATGACGATACAAAAACGAACCATGGAAAATAAAATCAGCGGAAAGGTTATCCTGATCACGGGAGGCGCGCAGGGCCTGGGGGAGGCTATTTGCCACGCCCTGGCCTGTGACCACAACACCCTGCTCATTGCCGACCTGCAGCAAGAGAAAGCCCAGGAGATCATCCGGCAGGTCCGGAACCGCGGATGCCACGGGCTGGCCTACCCTGTAGACCTGTGCGACGCCGCGGCCATAGAGGAACTGATGAGCGCCATCGACCGGGAGTTTGGCCGCCTGGACGTGTTGATCAACAATGCGGGGGTGGACGTCACCAAAACCGTCGTCGATATGAGCATAGCGGAATGGGACCGTATCATCCAGGTGAACCTGCGGGCGCCCTTCCTCGCCGCCAAGTTCGCCCTGCGGCTCATGGAACGGCAGCAAGGCGGCCACATCATCAATATTGTGTCCACCGCAGCGCTACGGGGATGGACGGAAGCTTCTGCCTACCACGCCAGCAAGTGGGGCCTGCGGGGCTTTACCCAGGCGCTGTTCACCGAGGCCCGCCGCCAAAACATCAAGGTGTCGGCCGTCATCGCCGGCGGCATGCGGACGCCGTTCCTGCTTGACCGCTTTCCGGACCTGGACCTGGCCAAGCTGCAGGACCCCGCGCATGTCGCCCGGACGATCCGCTTTATCCTCGAACAGCCGGAGGAAACCATTATCCCCGAGGTGATGGTGCTTCCCCTGCAGGAGACCTCCTGGCCATGAACAGCGATCAACGCCGGGCGGTATTCCTGGATAAAGACGGCACCCTGGTCCACAACCTGCCTTACAACGTGGACGCGACCCGCCTGCGTTTCGAAGCAGGCGCGCTGGAAGGGGTGCGGGCCCTGCAGCAACTGGGATACCTGGTGGTCATCGTGACGAACCAGTCGGGGGTGGCCCTGGGCTACTTTTCCGAAGACGACCTGCGGACCTTGCGGGAAGCGCTGGAGGGCCGGCTCCGGGAGGCAGGGATCCGTTTGGACGGCTTTTATTATTGTCCCCACCATCCCCAGGGAAGGGTAGACCGCTATACCGGCTATTGCAACTGCCGGAAGCCGCGGAGCGGGCTCCTGCTGCGGGCCGCCCACGCGCTGGATATCGACCTGTCGCGCTCGTGGATGATCGGCGATATTCTCCATGATGTAGAGGCGGGACATGGCGCAGGGTGCCGGGCCCTGCTGGTCGACAACGGGCATGAGACGGCATGGAACCTCCGGGGAGCGCGTCAGCCGGATTTTGTCGTGGGCGATCTCCGGGAAGCAGCCGCCCTCATTGCCCTGGAGGAAAAAGAGAACGAATGTTCACGAAAAACGTGAGGTCATGGAAAAAGATATGCATCAGCTCATCAACGGATTTGCAGGACGCCGCATACTGGTGCTCGGGGACCTGATCATTGACGGGTATCTGCGGGGCAGCTGCACGCGGCTGTCCCCCGAAGCGCCGGTACCTGTGGTGCGGGTAGGTGAGCGGCAGTATTTTGCCGGCGGGGCGGCCAACGTGGCCGCCAACCTCGCGGCGATGGGGGCAGTGGTCCGCTTTTGTACCGTCACCGGCGACGACGGAGATGCAGATCGCGCGGAAAGGCTCCTGGAGGCCCGGAGCGTAGACCCGGGCGGCCTGATTCGTGACCCGGAGCGGAGGACCATCGTCAAAGAGCGCGTCGTGGCCGGCACCCAAATGCTGGCGCGGGTAGACCGGGGTACGGAAACGCCTGTGGGCCGAGCCACTGAGGACCGCCTTATCGGGCTCCTGGAAAAAGCGTACGCGGACTGCGAGGCCCTGGTCATTGCCGATTATGCGAAAGGGATCATGACACGACGCATGTTGCAATCGTTAAAAGCCCTGCGCCGGGAACGTCCGGCTTTCCTGGCCGTGGACTCCAAGCAGCTGACCCGCTTCCGCCCCCTGCAGCCTTCGCTGGCCAAACCCAATGCCGAAGAAGCCTTTGCCTTGCTGCATGCCGCCCTGCCGTCCGCAAACCGGCTGCAGGCACTGCGTGCGCAGGCCGCGCGTATTTCCCGGGCCACCGGCGCCGCGCTCACGGCCATCACCATGGACGCAGACGGTGCAGTAGGCATCCCCCGGGGAGCGCCACCCTGCCACGTGCCGGCCTGGCCCGTGGCCCATCCGCAGGTGGCCGGGGCGGGCGACACGTTCATCAGCGCCCTGACGCTGGCCCTGCTTTCCGGGGCCTCCCTGTCTCAGGCCCTGAACCTGGCCGGGGCGGCGGCTTCCATCGCCGTGGCCAAGCCGGAAACGGCCTGCTGCGCTGTCGATGAGCTGCGCGCCGTCTATGCCTTGCCACGGAAGCCCGTCGCCGGTATGCAGGAGCTGGCCGCGCTGGTGCACGAATACCGACGCCAGGGCAAGCGCATTGTGTTCACCAACGGCTGCTTCGATATCCTCCATAGTGGTCATGTCAGCCTCTTGCGCAGGGCTGCCCGCCTGGGTGACGTGATGATCGTCGGCCTGAACACCGACGACAGCATTCGGCGGTTAAAGGGACCGGAACGCCCCATCAACCCCCTGAAAGACCGCGTAGAAGTCCTCAGCGGACTGACCGCCGTCGACCATATCATCACCTTTGGGGAAGCCGGCAACGACCAGCCCCTGCAACTGATTGAGACCATCCGTCCCGACGTCTTTGTCAAGGGCGGGGACTACGCCGATAAAACCTTGCCCGAGGCCTCCTGCGTCGAAGGCTACGGCGGTGTGGTCCGATACCTGTCCTTGCTACCGGATCATTCGACCACAGGCGTCATCGGGCGAATCCGCCGGGCTCGCAGTATACGCATATCCTGAGGACCACCCGGTGCAGCAGGCCAAACGACCGATCATGAAGCCATGGATAGATTGCAAGGACCTGGTGTGCTTCCGCACCGATCATTTGGGCGACCTGCTCATGACATTGCCTGCGCTGCGCGCGCTGAAGCAAAGCTTCGGCTGCCGGATCACCCTGGTGACCTCCTCCGCGGCGGCCGACCTGGTCAGCATGGTCCCGGAGGTGGATGAGGTCCTGGTGTTTGACGCACCCTGGTGCTATACCCATACGGAAGCCGCCACGACGGCTGCGCTCATCGGTGCCCTGTCCGCGCGAACTTTCGATGCGGCGGTGATCTTTACCGTATACAGTCAGAGTCCCCTGCCCGCCGCCATGGCCGCCTATATGGCCGGCATTCCCCGCCGCCTCGCCTACTGCCGGGAGAACCCTTACAGCTTACTGACCCACTGGGTTCCTGACCGGGAGCCTTATCAGCGGATCCTGCATCAGGTGCCCAGGGACCTGGCGCTGGTGCGGAGCATAGGGGCCGTCACCAGGGACGATCGTTTGCGCCTGGACATCCCGGAAAAAGCCTGGACGACGGCACGGCAGAAGATCGCTTCCACGGGGCTGCAACCCGATCGTCCCTGGATCATCCTGCACCCCGGCGTCAGCGAAAAGAAGAGGGAATACGAGGAAGCCGGATGGATAGCCGCAGGCCGGCACATCCGGAAGACCTTCGGATGGCAGCTACTGCTGACCGGCAACGACCATGAACGGGCCTTGACGCAGCGCATATGCCGGAACATAGGTCGGGGAGCTTTCCAGGCCGGCGGCCTGCTGACCCTGCCCGAGTTTGCCGCGGCCATTGCCCATGCTCTGCTGGTGATTTCCGTCAACACGGCGACCATACATCTGGCCACGGCTACCCGGACACCCCAGGTGGTGCTCTATGCCCTGACCAATCCCCAGCATACCCCATGGAAAAGTCCCTGCCGCGTGCTGCCTTTCCATCCCCCGCTGGCCCTGCAGAGCCAAAACCAGGTGGTGGTCTATGCCTATGACCGCTATCTGAAGCGCATCGTCAGCAAAGCCACGACGGAAGAGATCCTGCACGGGATCAGGGATCTGCTGGCAGAACGGTGGGATACGGAAAGCATGGGGGGAGGGTTCGCCGGCTCAGGCACTGACGGCCTGGTTGACCAGGGCGGCAGCTTCGCTGAGTAAGATCGCCGACTGCACCTTCAGCCCGGAGGCTTCAATGAGGGCCTTGGCCTCTGCGGCATTCGTGCCCTGCAGGCGGACGATGATGGGGATGCTGATGTCCCCGATGGAATTGTAGGCGTCGATAACCCCCTGGGCCACACGGTCGCAGCGGACGATGCCGCCAAAGATGTTGATGAGAATAGCCTTGACCTTGGGATCCCGGAGGATGATCCGGAAACCTGCCTCCACGGTCTGGGCATTGGCGGTGCCGCCCACGTCCAGGAAATTGGCCGGCTGCCCTCCGCTGAGCTTGATCATGTCCATGGTCGCCATGGCCAGGCCTGCGCCATTGACCATGCAGCCCACATTGCCTTCCAGCTTGACGAAATTCAGGTTAAATCGGCCGGCCTCCACTTCGGTGGGGTCCTCTTCGGTGATGTCCCGCAAGGCCTCCAGGTCGGAATGGCGCATCAGCGCATTGTCGTCGAGGTTCATCTTGCAATCCACCGCCAGAATGCGGTCGTCGCTGGTCTTGAACAGGGGGTTGATCTCCAGCATGGAGCAATCCAGGCCCAGGTAGGCATTGTACAACGCGGTGACGAAGGCCACCATATTTTTGAAGGCAGCGCCTTTCAGCCCCAGGTGGAAGGCGATCTTCCGCGCCTGAAAGGGCTGCAGGGGCAGGTCGGGGTGGACCCATTCCCGGAAAATTTTATCGGGAGATTTCTCGGCCACTTCTTCGATGTCCATGCCGCCTTCCGGAGAATACATGATGACGTTGCGGGCGCGTGCCCGGTCCAGGAGGATGGAGAGATAAAATTCCTTCACGGGGCTGGGCCCTTCGTAATAGACGTCCTGGGCCACCAGCACCTTGTTGACCTTTTTCCCGTCCGGTCCCGTCTGCTTGGTCACCAGGGTGCCGCCGAGGATGAGCCCGGCTATACGCTTGATGTCTTCGGCATTCTTTCCTACGGCCACGCCCCGCTGCTCCGTTCCACGAATGAGGCCTTTCCCGCGGCCGCCCGCATGGATCTGCGCTTTGACGACCGCAAACTCTGTCCCGTACTGCACCTTCAGGTTCTTATACGCTTCGGCAGCCGCCTCGGGGGTTTCCACGGGAATGCCGTTCTGTACGGGCACCTGGTATTTCTTGAGGAGTTCCTTGGCCTGGTATTCGTGTAAGTTCATGGCAGGAAAAATTTTGGCGAAATTAATTGATTTTGAGCGAACCGGAAACGCGGTCAGGCAGTTTTCGTTTAAATTTGCCCATTT
>CBINPH010000172.1:0-7316 GCA_966252445.1 uncultured Chitinophagaceae bacterium
GTGTTTCTCCCAGCGACATCACGGGGAACTCCAGCGGGAAGCCGCCGGCCTCCCAGACACCGCGCTTCACGCTCTCGGCCAGTTCCCGGAAATGGGCGTTGCAGGGCGTCAGCTCCGACCAGGTGTTGCAGATGCCGATCACGGGCTTTCCCTCAAACTCGTGGGAAGGAATACCCTGGTTCTTCATCCAGGCGCGGTAAATAAAGCCGTCTTTACCCGTGCGCCCAAACCATTCCCTGCTGCGCAATAATGCTTCCATGGCGAAAAGGATTTATCCCGCCGTCCCGGGCGGGGCGGCTAAAGGTATTGCGAAAAAACGACCACCGCAAGCGCGGCACAGCCTTCCCGGCACACCGCAGCCCGCCGGAAAGCGGGCTGCGGTGACAAAAGCCGTATGGTGTCTTGATTATTTTTTAGCGGTGGCGGAGGCCAGTTGGGCCTTGCGGGCGTGTGCGCGGGCTTCCTCGGCCGTCACCAGCACATTCTTCCTGTCCAGATCCACGAGGATCGGCGAAGCGATGAATATGGAGGAGTAGGTGCCCACGACCACGCCGATGAGCATCGCAAAGGCGAAGCCCCGGGTCGTCTCCCCGCCGAAGATGAACAGGATCAGCAGGGTGAGGAACACGGTCAGCGAGGTCATGATGGTACGGCTCAGGGTGTCGTTGATGGCCTTGTTGATCACGGTGATCTTGTCCACACCCGTTAGCTCCCTGAAATACTCCCGTATTCGGTCGAATACGATCACGGTATCGTTCATGGAATATCCGATCACGGTCAGGATGGCCGCAATGAAGTCCTGGTTGATCTCCAGCTTAAAAGGCACGATGCCCCGGAAATACGAGAATACGGCCAGCGTCACCAGGACGTCGTGCGCGAGGGCGACGATGGTGCCCACGGAATACTGCCATTTGCGGAACCGCAGCAGGATATAGGCGAAAATGGCCAGCAAGGCAAAAATGGTGGCCTTGACCGCACCCTTCTTCAGGTCGTCCGATATGGTCGGCAGCACGGTCTGGGAGCTCATCTTGTACTGGGTGTCGAAGGTCCGGTAGTCGGTGCCCGGCGGCAGGAACTGCTGCAGGCCTTCAAACAGCTTATGCTCTACCAGCGAATCCACGGCACCGCCCGTGGCGTCGATCATGTACGCCGTGGTGATGTTCACCTGGTTGTTGACGTCGACGGTCTTGACCGTGGGGAAGTCGCCGAACACGGGCTTCAGCGCCTGGCTGACATCTTCCACCAGCACGGGACGGTCAAAGCGCACGGTATAGCTGCGCCCTCCCTTGAACTCCACGCCTTCATCGAAACCATGCCAGAAGGAGGATCTGCCGAGCAGGATCAGGATGACGGATATGATGTAGGTGTACTTCCGCATCTCGATGAACTTGACCTTCGCATGCTGAAAGACCTTTCTCGAAAAGCTGGTAAAATAGTTGAAGTGCCGGTTCTTCTTGGTCCAGTAGTCCTCGATCATGCGGGAGATGAGGATGCCGCAGAACAGGGACAGGAGGATACCCAGAATCTGGGTGGTCGCGAAGCCTTTCACGGGTCCCAGCCCGAAATACAGCAGGATGACGGCCGTCAGCAGGGTGGTGATATGGGCATCCAGCACGGGGGCATAGGAATGCCTGTACCCGTCCGAGATGGCCAGGGTATAGCCTTTGCCGCGCACGATCTCTTCCTTGATGCGTTCGAAGATGATCACGTTGGTATCTACCGCCATGCCGATGGTCAGGATGAGGCCCGCGATACCCGGCATGGTCAGCGTGGCGCCCAGGGCCGCCAGCACGCCGACGGTGAAAAAGAGGTTAAGTATCAGGGAGATGTTGGCCACCATCCCGCCGGTGTTGTAGTATACCAGCATCAGGATGAAGATGACCACAAAGGCGATGATGAAGGACTGAGCACCGGCCCGGATCGATTCCCGGCCCAGGGTGGGTCCGATGATTTGTTCCTGCACGATGCGGGCCGGTGCCGGCAGCTTGCCGGTCTTCAGGATATTGGCCAGATCCTGCGCCTCTTCCACCGTGAAGCTGCCCGTGATGGACGAGCGCCCGCCGCTGATCTCTTCGCTGGGCGCCGGGGCGGAATACACGACGTTGTCCAGGACGATGGCGATGGGCTTGCTGACGTTCTCGGAGGTCATTTTGGCCCATATCTTCGCCCCTGTATTGTCCATGGTCATGCTGATCTCGGGGCGCCCGTTGGGATCGATGTCCTGACGCGCGTCGACGACATGGTCACCGCCCAGGCGGGGATCCTGGCTGCCCGGCACCATTTTGATGGCATAGATGTCTATGCTCCGGCTGGCCTGGGCTGCCGCCCGCTTCCCCGCGCTGTAGAGGAATTTCAGGTTCCGCGGCATGGCGTTCTTCACCGCCGGCAGGGCCAGGTAACGGTTGAGGGTGGCGGTATCCCCTATAGATACGGAGGCGATGGCCCCGTAGCTCTGGGGGGCCTTCAGCAGGGTCAGCAGGGGGGACTTCGACGCCAGCTCAGAGAAGGCGCCGGTGTCCTGCCCGCCCGGAGCGCCGGCGTTCTTGACCAGGTTGGCGAGCGAACCCAGCCCTGCGCTGTCGGCCGCCTGGGAAGAGGCCGTGGTGTCCGCGGCGGCAGAGTCAGCCGCGTGGGCGGCCTGCCGTGCCGGGGCCAGTGCCCGGGCGACGGCGGCATCCATGGGCTGGAGTACATTGGTCATGAAGTCCTGATCGGCCTGGTAGGTCTCCCAGAACTCCAGCTTGGCCGTGGCCTGCAGGTACTGGCGTACGCGTTCCGGGTTGTGGACGCCGGCCAGGGCCACGCTGATGATGCCTTTGTTCAAATCCAGGTTGATCTCGGGCTGGGCCACGCCGAACTTGTCTATGCGCTGGCGCAGCACGTTGTAGGTACGCTGGATGGCCGAGCGGGATTCCGAACGGATTTCATCCAGCACCTGCTGGTCTGTAGAGTTGAAATTGATGCGCTTTTCAAAGGCGTTCGAGAACAGGATGGCCAGCTTCCCACCGGCGGGTTTCACTTCGTTCCAGGCCTGGCCGAAGAGGCTGACGTAATCGGCAGCGCTGTTGGCCTTGCGCTGGGTGGCCAGCTGCAGGGCACGGTTGAAGGCCGGGTCCGTGGAGTTGTTCGCCATGCTGCGGATGAGATCCTCCAGGGACACCTCGAGCACCACATTCATGCCGCCCTGCAGGTCCAGGCCCAGGTTGAGCTCCTGGGATTTGGCATCGGGAAGCGTATATTTCTTGATGAGGGTATTGTAGACGATCTTGTCGGCGGTACTGTCTTCCACATACTGCACCCTTTCCCTTTTCACGGAATCCAGGTAATCTGCATACATCACCTGCTTCACCTTGTCGCCCGGATACTGGTTTTCGGGACTTTTATAGTTGGCACTCATCCACTTATCTACCTGCGCGTTGATCTTACCCTCCTCTCTGCGCACGACGAAGGTGAAAGACAACTGATACAGGGAGATCAGTATCAGCACGACTGTAAACACCTTGACCAGTCCCTTAAATTGCATATGTATTTAAATTTATACTCATATTTTGAAAAGAGTGGCAAAGATAAAATATAATTCCATAAAAAAATATGAGCCTGCAGGCCTTGCCAGGCGCGGACATCCGGCGGCTTGAGGGCAGGGCGGCACCCCACACGGGCGGCCTGGCCGTTATGAAAGGAATCAAAACAACAAAACCCCGACCCGCAAGGATGCGGACCGGGGCTGTTGCTAACCTAAAAAACCTATACTAACGAAACAAACATTGCCTAGGCTCAGTTCACCAATCCTGATTTCAAATCATTGATGGCGTAATTGTAGGTGCCGGGGCTGTCCAGGTAGTACCCCTGCAGCAGGATGTTGTTCCCCTGCTCCTGGAGGGCCTTTTTGAGGTCCTCGATGTTGCGGACGGGATAATTGCCCGCACGCAGGATGACAAAGCCCGGCTGCATATCGGTCTGCTGCTTGATCAGCCCGCTGACGATCTGTGCGACCAGCACACCATGCTGGGGTACGCCGTACTGCTTGGCGATCTCCGGGGTCATGTTCCGGAAGTCGGCGCCCAGGGCGTCCATGACGGTGTTCTTGATGATATCGGTGGTGCCGTTCTTGTTCTTGAGGGTGACGGAGACCTGGTGTTTTTGCCCGTCACGGAGGAAAGTGACCTTCACGGCATCGCCGGGATGGTAGCGGGCCACGGTGCCCAGCAGGTCGGCCTCGGTGTTGACTACGGTGTTGTCAATGCCGGTGATGACGTCACCCTTGCGGATGCCGGCGGCGACGGCGCCCCCACCGGGAACCACATCCCGGACCTTGACACCCGGCTCCTGATCCTCATCCGGATCAAAGGCCACGCTCATCGCCCGGCGGGGATCCATGGAGGAGGGCATGATCTGTACACCGAGAAAAGCCCGCTGTACGGTGCCGTATTGCAGAATGTCGTCGACTACCTTTCGCACGAGGTTGGAAGGGATGGCATAGGCATATCCCGCGAAAGCGCCCGTCGGGGAAGCGATGGCCGAGTTGATGCCCACCAGCTGCCCGTGGGTGTCCACCAGGGGACCGCCGCTGTTGCCGGGGTTGACGGCCGCATCGGTCTGCAGGTAGGATTCGATGGGGTTGATGCCCTCGTCATTGATCCCGAGATCCCGCGACTTGGCGCTGATGATGCCCGCCGTCACGGTCGTCTGCAGGTTGAGGGGATAGCCGCAGGCCAGCACCCACTCCCCTACTTCGGCGTTGTCTGAGTTGCCGAAGACCACCGAAGGCAGGTTGTCGGCGTCGATTTTGATCACCGCCAGGTCGGTATTGGGATCCGTGCCGACGATCTTGGCGCGGTATTTCTTGCCATTGGAGAGGGTGACCACCATGTCGCTGGCTCCGTCCACCACGTGGTTGTTGGTTACGATATATCCGTCCTTGGACACAATGACCCCCGAGCCGGAGGCCAGTTTGCCCGGGCTACGGTACCGGCGCTGCCCGCCGAAGAGTCCCCCGTAAGGATCATCGAAAAAAGAATAGGGATCCTGCCGTGACGCCGACTTGGGGGGTACCTTGGTGTTGATATGCACCGTAACCGGGATCACCGTGCGGGCCGCCTCGGCGAAGTCCGTGGGTACGGCGCCCGCAGGGCTGTAGCTGGCATAGCGGACAGGCATGGGGTTGCCGTCGGCTACAAAGACGTCACCTCGCGGAGAGAAATGAGCATAGAGGGCGATGCAGATGATGGCCGTGACCGCGCTGACCAGCGCGACCAATACCCCCTGTTTGATGTTCTTGCTTTTCATGGTATAATGCTTTGCGTGATTGTCGTTCCGGTGATTGCAAAATTAACGCCGGGAGGACCAAATGGGTGTCTCCTGAATTCACTTTAACAATAATTTAAGCGCTTTGTTAAAGCCGGGTTAAACGCCGCTGATCAAGGCTTTCGCCATTCCCGACCTCCTGTTTGCACCATCCTCTTATAACGCGGAAAGGAAGGCCATGGTATCGACACCGTCCGCATAGTCGTCCAGAGAAGGCTGCTGGGTCTGCCCCATCGGAGTCATGCCGTGGGCGGCTACGCACTGGATGTCGGGATCCAGGGCCAGGGACGACAGCGCAGGATCTTCCGGTCCCAGGATACAATAATGCAGTTCGCCTACAGGGGAGAAAAACGCCCGGGATTCGGTCAGTACCAGCGCAGGCGTGGACATATACGGCGTGCCGTTGAGGATATGCAGGGCCAGTCGATAGTCGAGGTTATGCTTGTACTTGTGGTGATCAGCCAGGTAGTCGTAGCGCCGGAAATGATCCAGGAGCGGCCGGAAATCGTAGCCTTCCGGCACCCGCAGCTGGGTGACATTGCGGCAGCCCATCCCGAAGTAGAGGAACACGTCGTCGGCCAGGCCCTGCAGTTCCTCCTCGGTTTCCGTCCCGTCGAGCTGGGCCACCGAGGTACGGTTGCGGCGGATGATGTGCGGATATGGCCCGAAATAGTACTCGAAATAGCGGGCCGAGTTGTTGCTGCCCGTAGCGATGTAGGCGTCGCAGCCCCGGAGCATCTCGGCAAAGCGAATCTCGCCGGCCAGCGCTGGCGCCCAGCCCGTAAGCACCCCCACGAGGTGCTGGAGCAACACCTCATCCTTGGACGAGGGGCGGATCAACAGCCTGTGCCCGCTGAGAAAGCCGCAGAGAAAATCATGGAAACCCACGGCGGGTATATTACCCGCCATGACCAGTCCCACCGTCCGTGCCGCGGCGGCTTCCCCGTAACGGGCCAGCCAGGGCTCCAGGCGCTCCGGACGCAGGTAGTGCCCGGCGATCTGCTGCATGGCAAAGTCCGTAAACGGGCGGGTGAACCAGGGATTCGCCTGTCCGGCCCTGTCCTTTGCCGCAGACCAGGCGGGATCCTCGCCCAGCATGTATTCCCCGAGGCGCAGCATCAGCGCGAGACGGTCTTCACGGCGTAAAATCATACGGGGAAATTATACTATTCAATGAAGATGTTCTACTTTTGTTGGCAATTGTTCACAAAAGTATTGTATCGCAATCAAAACAAGGTTCAATCATGGCAATAAAAATCACTGATGAGTGCATCAATTGTGGCGCCTGCGAACCCGAATGCCCCAACAATGCCATTTATGAAGGGGGCGTGGAATGGGCCATCGCGGACGGCACCACGGTCAAAGGGGAGTTCACCCTGCTGGATGGCACCGTGGTCGACGCCGGTCAGCGGATGCCTCCGGTCAGCACCGACATTTACTATATCGTTCCCGATAAATGTACCGAGTGTCAGGGCTTCCACGAGGAACCGCAATGTGCGGCCGTTTGCCCGGTAGACTGCTGCGTGCCCGATGAAGATCATGTGGAGTCCCCCGAGCAGCTGCTCGCCAAAAAAGCAAAAATGCATATTTGACGCTGCGTCACTTCCCTGCATAAAGCCCTCTCTGCACAGATGGGGCTTTTATTTTGGGAGGTCGCGGTATCCTGATCTCAGCGCTTCCAGCCATGACCCTGCACCGAAAGAATATTGCCCTGGTGGCCGGAGGATACTCCGGAGAGTACGAGGTCTCCCTGGGCAGCGCAGATACCATTGAAAAGCACCTGGACAAGGACAAGTATGCCGTTTACCGTATCCTCATCACCAGGGAAGGATGGTATTACACCGGCGACGACGGCCGGCGTTGCTCCGTAGACCGCAACGATTTCTCCCTGCCCCTGCCCGAGGGCAGGGTGACCTTTGACGCCGTGTTCATCGGCATCCACGGCACACCCGGTGAGGACGGGCGCCTGCAGGGCTACTTCGACATGCTGGGGCTGCCCTATACCAGCAGCG
>CBINPH010000173.1:0-7308 GCA_966252445.1 uncultured Chitinophagaceae bacterium
GGGGTAGCCGGCCCGACCAGGCCGCGGCGGGTTCGGCAGGGCAGCAGCTCTTCCAGCACAAAGGCGGTGTACAGGGCGGCCTTGTCTCCGCGGCCCATATAATCCACCGTGCCCGCGACCCCGTATTCCCGTATTCTTTCCCGGCCGGCATGAATGGCGGCCATGCGGGGAAGGGCAACGCCGTCCCCCTGGGTTGCCAGGAGCGTTTCGGGGCCCATGCGGGCCAGTTCCTGGCCGTCGTTGAACAGGACGAGCGGGGTACTGTCCACGGAAGGCCCGCCGGCGGGGCCGTAGAGGTCCACCGGCAGCTCGCGCTGCAGGATGGCGCTATAAAGGAGCAGCCTTTCGGTATGTATCTGCAGGTTATCGGCCATGGGGTTGGCGACGGCTGCGCCAGCGCAGCATGGCGCAAAAGTACCCTCTTTCAGCGCCTCCTAAAAATATCTTAACATTGCAAGCCCAATGACCCCCTATGGCTGAAGCCCTGATACCTGCATCCGTGCTCGATGTGGAAGACGCTGCCGAGCTGGCCCATACCGATCTCACGCAATGCGTGCTGCTGGTCAATGCCGGCATGCGCCGCTTCAGCTATGCCATCCTGGACCCCGCCCGCGACCGTTTTCTTTCCCTGCGGGAGTTTTCCATGGTGCCGCCGTCCACGGACCATGCCCATTTGCGCACCCTGGAGCAGCTCTTCGATGCCAACAAGCTCCTGTATACGGATTTCCGGGAGGTACGCCTCTCGGTGGACTTCCCTGAATTCGCCATCGTCCCTGCGGCGCTGTTCGATGCAGCCCGGAAAAAACAGTATTACCAGATGTTGTTTCCCGGCCAGCCGAGCCCTTCGGTCTACGCGGACAACCTGCCGGAATTCGATGCGGTGAACCTTTTCGGGGTGGACAAAAATACCGTGGGTTACCTCAAAAAAGAATTCGGGTCCTCCGGGGTGTTTCATACCGAAACCGCCTTGCTGCGGGGTCTCCGCGCCCTGGCCGGTCCGGAGGAGAACATCTCCTTCCTGCGCCTGCTGCCGGGACGCGTTACCCTGACTGTATTCAGCCGGGGAAGCCTGTTGCTCATGCAGGCCTACCGCACCGATGTGCCCGAAGACGGCCTCTACCACGTCCTGAATGCCTGGAAGCAATTGGGGCTGAACGCCCGGGACATGCGGCTGCAGGTGTTCGGAGAGGGGCTGGACAACGACCCCCTGTACCAGGCCCTGTCCCGCGCGGGTGCCCAGTGCGGCTGGCTGGAAGCGCTAGCCTCCGGACATTTCGTGTATGCCTTTCACAGCCTGCCCCCGCACCGATTCTATCACCTGACCGCCCTGGGGTCATGCGTATAATCTCGGGAAAATACGGAGGGCGCAGGATCAACCCGCCTGCGCACATGCCGCACACCCGGCCCACCACAGACCGCGCCAAAGAGGGGCTGTTCAACATGGCGGAAGTACAGCTGGGTTTGGAAGGCATCCGCAGCCTGGACCTTTTCGGCGGTACCGGCTGCATCAGCTATGAACTGGCCTCCCGCGGAGCGACGGAGTTGCATGTGGTGGAAAAAGATGCCCGGCAGGCGGCTTTTATCCGGCAGACGGCCGCGGCCCTGGCTATTCCCGGGCTGCAGGTATACCGCATGGACGTGTTCCGGTTCCTGGCGCAGGATACCCGCCTATACCACTTCATCTTCGCCGGTCCGCCCTATGCGCTGCCAGACATAGACCGGATACCGGAAGTCATTTTTGCACGGCCGCGGCTGGAGCCTGGCGGGTGGTTCGTCCTGGAGCATACCGCAGCGCATCATTTCGAGCAGGATCCGCATTTCGTCCGCCAACGGCATTACGGCAGCATAAACTGCGATGGGAAGAGTGGGCTTATTTCCAGGGACGTTCGACCCCGTGACGCGCGGCCATGTGGACATCATTGACCGGGCCCTGCAGCTCTTTGACCAGCTGGTCATCGGCATAGGGGTGAATGCAGAGAAAAAGCCGATGTTCCCTATAGAACGCCGCCTAGCCTGGTTCCGGCAGCTGTACAAGGACCGGCCTGCCGTCAGCGTGTTCGCCTACGAGGGGCTCACCGTAGAGTTCTGCAAAAAGGTCGGCGCCGGTTTCATTCTCCGGGGCATCCGGTATGCCGGCGATTTTGAATATGAAAAGGCGATTGCCGACATGAACCGCCGCCTGGACGGCGGCATAGATACGGTGCTCCTGACCGCCTCTCCCGAGCTGTCGACGCTGGCCTCCACCCTGGTTCGCGACATCATCCGACATGGGGGCGACGCCCGGCCTTTCCTGCCGGCTGTCGTCGCCGACGACCTCCAGCAGGACCACCTGATCACCGTCTAGGGCCCCGCCCGGACCAACGCATCTCAACCGCCACACATGCACACCATCTGGAACAGCCTCGACATCAGCCTGGATGCCCTCAACGAGATGAGCCGGGAAACGATGGCCGGCGCCATCGGCATCGAATTCACGGAGATCGGCGAAGATCATCTGCGGGCGACCATGCCCGTCGACCAACGCACCCGGCAGCCCTATGGCCTGCTGCACGGCGGGGCTTCCGCCGCGCTCGCCGAGACCCTGGGCAGCGTAGCCTCCGCCCTGGTGATTAACCCGGACACCCATATTTGTGTGGGTATTGCCATCAATGCCAACCATATACGCTCCGCGCGGGAAGGATATGTCCATGGCCGTGCGGCCCCCCTCCACCTGGGGGCCACCACCCATGTCTGGGAGATCAAGATCCACGACGACAACCACCGCCTCATCTGCGCCAGCCGGCTGACCGTAGCCATCCTGGAAAAAAAGGATCCTGCTGCAGGGCCCGCGCCCCGGCCAAAAAAATAAGCATCTGGTTCAGGAGGGAGGCGCGCCGGGGGACAGGAGGAACTTTATCCGGTCCAGCATGGCTACCTGCCGCAAAAAGCGGGTGAAAGCCGCATAATCCGCTGCGGCGAAGGTGCCGCCATGCAGGCGGAACTCCCGTATGTACCGCAGCGACCCCTGGCCGGGGACCAGGTGCATGCGGTAATCCCCGAAATCCGTATGCAGGGCGGTATCGGCAGGCAGCCATGCGGGCCGCCACCCTTGGGGAAACTGGAAGTCCACCGTATCCCGCTTATCGTATCCCCGGTGAATGAACACGGGAGCCCTGCGATCGGCAGAGAGCGGGGGCAGCGCGCTGAAACGGTCCACGGGGTTCAGCGGTACGCTCAGTCCGCCGCCCATAGGTCCCGCATAACGGGGAGCTGTAAACGCAAAACGCTCCGTGGCCATGGGAAGGCGCTCCTTCTGTATATCCAGCCGGTAATGGCTGGGGGCCATTTGCAGGAAGCTGTAGGCTTCCGTCAGCCTGCTGTCCCTGTCCCGGGGCGTCAGCGACGGAAAATCCGCACGCTGCATGTACAACAGCCCACGGAAGGTGGAGTTGACCTGCCCTTCCATGTTCCCGGCGCTGTCCAGGACCACGGTCACATGGCGGGCCAGGCGGTTTTGCGCTTCCCCGTACCGGGGGGTGTGGGCGAGGATGCCGCCCGCCGGCGTACAGATCAGGACATTGCGGTCGTCGGTGAAGGCCCCCAGGTATCCAAAAGGGATGTGTTTGTCCGTGCATTCCAGCCACACCGTGTCTTTGTCCAGGGGCAGGCAGAGAATGATGTGGTTGCCCTGCCCCGGGCTGGCGAATCCCGGCAGCAGGCTGTTGCCTTCCTCTCCGGCATGCACTTCTGTATAATAAGCCTGCATCCCTGCGGCTTTCAGCAGGGCCATCGTGTAGTTGACCAGGGCCTTGCAATCCCCATAGCCCAGCTTGTCCACCTCCGAGGCCTTCATGGGTACGAAGCCGCCCTTGCCGATCTGGATGCTGACGTAGCGGCTTTTTTGCTGGACGTAGGCATATATTTTCTTGGCCGCGTCGAGAGGCGATAACCCGGCGCACAGCGCCCGGATTTTTTCGACGGTGCGCTGCGGCAAGGCATCGCGGCCTTGCAGCAGGTTTTCATATACCCACCGCCCATAGCCGGCCCAGTCCTGGTAAGACCCTTCCATCCCGTAATATTCAAAGCGTTCGGGGGCGCAGAGCACGTAGGGGCTGGCCGATTGCAGGAAGGGCGGACTGAAGGCCTCGGCCCTGGCCGCGGGCAGGGCTGCCACCTGCCAGCGGTAGTGGCGCGTATCACCGGCGGTGTCGATCACCGGGTTGTCGACATGGTTGCCGAAATACCGCAGAGGGACGTCCCGGGGCGCCGTGACATCGAGGCTGGCTTTTTCCAGGGCCACCCCTTCCTCCGGCAACGGGTTCCACCGGGGCAGGTAAAAGCTGAACTTGTCCTTCTGCGTGCTGCTGTAGCGCACGGTATAGGGATAAGCGGGCGCGGATGGCAGCAGCCGTTTTACACGTTCGTCCTCGAACAGGGAATAATCCTGGATCTGGCTGACGTCTTCAAAATCGGAACGCTTGAAGCGCCGCAGCTGCCTGCCTTCGGCGTCGTAGAGTGTAGCGGACAGGGACTCCACGGGCCTGCTTTTGTTGTAAAAGACCTGTACGGCGCCCTGGTACCGTCCATCGGCATCCAGCACCGTGACCGTGCGGTCCACGGTGATCCAGACCTCGTTCGGCCGTTCCAGGCGGATGCGGGTCTCTTCGTTCCGGATGACGGCATGGGCGTGCGCACGCAGCGCTGCAGGGATAGGGCTTGCGCTGTAGTCCTGCGCGTACGCCAGACTGGGAAGCATGGCCGCCATCAGAAAGCCCAGGGCGATCAGGCGGAGCCGGGGATCATGGTTTGGCCAGGACGACATCGGCGCGTTGGGATTGAATGATCCGGTTGTACAATTCTTTTAATGCGGTGTATTCGTCCGCGCTGTATATCGCTTTTTTCTGCCGGAGAATGGTCTTGACGATGATCGTGTGTCCCATCTGCTCCACGTCCAGCCCGTAGCTGCCCCCATTGCCCTGAAGGGACAGCAGGGTCTTCCCGGGGGCGGCCGTCACCGTATAGCCTTCGGGGTATTCGAGCGTAACGATGTTGTAGAGCTCCTCGGGCGCGCCGAAGTCCACCGGGAACAGACGCTCCGGCAGCTTGAAGGGGTTCGCCCTGATCTCGCGCTGCAGGAAAGGGTTGAACACCAGCCGCCGGGAGGTGCCGTCGCCAATGGCCATGCTGATGTCTATTTTTTCCTCCAGAGGCCGCTCGGGCTCGTTCAGGTGCAGGATAGTGTCGGCCGTCACCTGGATGCCCACCCAACGGCCGGCGACCGCTTCCTTGTAGGCAGCGAGGGAGTTGTGCTTTTTGATATCGTGGCGGTGCATCAGGGCCATGTACCCGGAATAGGTGTTGGTAAGGCTGCCCCGGATGACACCGTCTGTTCCCAGCGACAGGTGGGCGATGTGCACAGCTTTAAGCGGGGCGGGGGCGGAGAGGGGCAGCCAGGAGGAGCTGTCGCCCCGGGGCACCAGGCGGCCGCGGCCGTTGATGCATTCCATCGGAAACATCCCGAAGGGCAGGTCCGGGCTGGAAGCATCCAGCAGGACATCGCCTTCGGGCAGGCTGAGCCTGGCCAGCACATAATTGAAATCGCTGATGACGGGATACAGGTCATGCGGCAACCCGTTGTCCCTGGTGGAGAGCAGCAGCGGATCGGCTTTCAGGCCTGCCGCCCGCAGGGCCGCCACCAGGCCGAGGTTGATATCGCCGATGTTTCCGCTGCGATGGCTGAACGCCTCACGGATGCCGCTCTCGCAGGACATACCTGTATAGCCGTTCCACCGGTACCAGCCCTGGAAAAAACGGTATATCCTCCGCGCCTGGGCTGCGGGGCCGTCGCCGGCATGAAGCAGGGTGTCCAGGTGGTCGCGGAAGAAGCTCTCGCCTTTTTTAAGCTCCACCCCGAAGTCCTTTCGGGTGGCCAGCTCATCATCGGCATCTTTCCAGGTGATGGCTACTTTGTCCACCGACCCGTTGAAACGTTTAATCTCCGCCAGCTCAAATTGGACCGAAGACAGGAAATTGGTCCTGGCCGTCATGTATTCCTCGTCGTGGAAGGCAGGGACCTTGTGCATACCCAGTTTCATCAGCACGCAGTCGGCCTTGCCGCCGTTGAACTCAATCAGGCAGTCATGGACCAGGCTCTTCTCGTTCTTGTCGAGGTGGAGATAACCCGTCAGGGAGATATTATAGACCAGGTTGGCCGGGATCTTGGCCCAGTACTCGCTCCGGACCTTGGGGATGTCATCCTGGAAGGTCCAGGTCCTGAAATTGTATATGAAGGGCGAGGAAAAGGTGTAGGAGACCTCCAGGATCGAGCCGGCACGGACATTGGGCAGGGAGAACTTCACCAGGTCCGTATACCGGGAGCGGTTCTCTGTGAACACATTCTTGAGCCGCAGACGGCTCTCCGTGGTTTCGGCCCCTTCCCGGTTGTAGGTGATGGCCTTGACATCGCGGACATCCTCGCGGGCCTTGCCCTTCTCATCCCGGTGTCCCGGGATGACGAAGTCGGCCTTGTGCACGCCCTGGGCGTCCAGGACCTTGATGCGCACGTGATAACGATGCACCAGGACGTTTTCCTGGTGGTTGTCGATGAGGGTCTCACCGAATTCGTTGAGCACGACGGCGTGGGCGCTGGAGTCCCCTGGGTATTGGCGCATGCCCCATTCCGAGGGCTGGATATTCCCGAACGTAAAATCCCCGTCCTGGGCGAAGAGGGTGGCTGGCCACGATAGCAAAAGGCCGGCCATGAGGGTAAAAAACGGTCGCATGGCAAAGTGGATGGTGCAACGAATATAAGGTAAAAAGATTAAGACGGCGGGGCGGCGGAGACCACGGCCGCCAGGCGGTCCAGGTCTGCCGGCGTGTGCAGGGCGTTGAGGACGATCCGCACCATAAGCGGGTCTGCCGGGGCGGGGTATCGGAAGGAAGACAGGATAAGGCCTTCCTGCAGGGCACGGGTGTAAAGCGCTGCGTCTGCCGACCGGAATACGGGCAGCCGCGGATCGTGCTGCAGCCGCTCCGCCACGCCTGCCCTGCTCCGGAAATATTGTACCAGCTCCAGCAGGCGCAGCCGCTGGGCGACGGCCAGGTCCCGGGCCTGGAGCCAGGCGTAAGCTGCAGCGGGTATCATCGGGGTGGTGGCCGTGAACTGCGGCTGGCTGCGGATGCCCGCGATGTCCTCCGGATCGCCGCAGACCGCCCCGCCTTCGCAGCTGTAGGCCTTGGCCAGGGAACAGGTGAACAGGAGGCGCAGGGGCGGGTCGGGGGGCAGCAGCGCCTTCGCGCCCTGCCCCCGCTCTCCCAGTATGCCTATGC
>CBINPH010000174.1:0-7305 GCA_966252445.1 uncultured Chitinophagaceae bacterium
CCAGCGCATGACCTGAAGCGCTTCGCCCAATTCAAGCACCGGACATTCAATTCCACCGACCTGCTCTATTTCATCCATTTCTTTCATGAATATTACGGCACATTCCTCTCCCTGGAATCGGCTTTCAGTACATACCTCGATCCCCACGACAAGACCGTAAAAAAGGCATTGCTTGGGTTTCACCAGATCTTTTTTGCCGACGAGCATCCGGACAGGACCCGGAAGCACTTGTCTTCCCCCGCCAACAACGCCGCATGCAAGCGCCTGAACATGTTCCTGCGCTGGATGGTCAGGTATGATCATCACGGCGTGGACTTCGGCCTGTGGCGCCAGATCTCGCCCGCACAGCTGGTCATACCCATGGATGTCCATGTGTCCCGTGTGGCATTTCGTTTCGATCTTCTGGAAAGCGAAAAGGTCAGCTGGAACGCTGCGGTGGCGCTTACCGAAGCCCTGCGTCAATTTGATCCGGAAGACCCGGTAAAATATGACTTCGCCCTGTTTGGATTGGGAGTGATCGAAAAATTCGTCTGAGGTTCCTGCCGGAAAGAACTGTGCACGGTTTTTGTGAATACAGGAAAAATTTATTGTCTATGAATGCATTCGGCAGATGTGGTCGGCAGCTCCTTGTGGCAGCCCTGGGATGCCTGGCGGCTTTTTCCGCTTCCGCACAGATACAGCAGAGCGGCGACAACGGCCTCGATCTGGCTTACAAGTTCTCCGACAGCGATCATTTTGAGATCAGCCAGCGGTTGCAGCAGGACAGCTACCTGACCCTCAACGAAGGCCCGCAGCGCACCACCAATACCACCAAGGCTACCATCTCTTTCATCGTGCAATCGGTGCAGGGCGGAACGGCGACCATCGCCGTGTCGTATGTCGATATCTTCCTTCATGTGTCCCTCCAGGACCAGACCGTCACCGTGAACACGGCGGAGCCGCCCAAGGATGTCTACGGAAGGCTGTTCCAGAAGATGGTGGGAGAGACCTTTACCCTGCAGTTGCTCAACGACGGGACGATCAAGGAGATTTCGGGACTGGATGCCATCTTTGACAAAATGATCGCAGGAACGCCGGAGGTCAAAAAAGATGAACAGGCCACCCTGAAGAAATTTCTCCAGAGCCAGTTTGGGGCGGAGACCCTACGGAGCAGCCTGGCTTTTGTGTTGCCGCATTATCCGTCCCGCATCCTCCGCATTGACGACAGCTGGACAAACCAGTTGAGCACGGAGGGGTTTTATCATGGCCAGATCGACAACTACTGGAAGCTGGCATATGCGGACAAATATGTCATCAAGCTGACCAACAAGGGAAAATTCACCACCAATCCCTCGGAAGAGGTAGATATGGGGGACGGGCATAAGGGATATGTGGACTTGCAGGGCGAGGTCCAGGGGCAGTATACTCTGGATCCCGAGACCAATTGGCCTGCCACCTGCGTGATTCATTCGGAACTGGGAGGCAAATACATCTACAAACCCGCGAAAAGGCGGAAAGACAACATTGAAGTGCCTGTACGCACCGTGATGGACGCCACCTACAAGTTCAAGCATTTCTGAGGCGGACCGGCTTGCTGCCGTCCCCCGGCCATTTCCCCGTATGGAGCAAGAAAAGCATCCGGCTAACCTGGATCGCCTGGCGACCGAAATCACCCCCTTGTTTTCCGAAGAGCCTCCTCAGGCTTGGGATAGCCTGGAGTTGTTCAGGCGCTGGCTGGCCTCGAAGGTAGGGGAATGGTTGTCCCGGGATGCAGCGCAGCTCCTGCGTTTGCTTTACCGCGTGGACGTGCCTGAAGAAAAAGTCAGGGAAGCTTTTACAGGCCATGCACCCGATCCGGCCCTTTTGATCGCTGATCTGATCATCACCAGGCAGCTGGAAAAAGGCGAAGCCCGCCGCAAAAACACGGGTCCTGCGCTACCACCCGGGGAAGACAGCTGGCTATAATCTTTTTACTTCTCCTTGCGGAACATCAGCTCCCGCACCTTATCCGGGTCTTCTTTTTCCTTTTTCAGGTCAAAGCCGGTGCCGAAGACCTGATCCCACACGGATGAGCTGACTCCAAAGCCTTTGTCGTCGCTCTTGTAGTGGTGGAGATGATGGTTGCGCCACACCGGCTTCATCCATTTGAAAGGAGGATTCCACGCATGGATGGCGTAGTGCATGCTGCCATAGATAAGATATCCGAGCAGGAAACCCGGGAAGAAGGCAAAGGCGTTGCTGCGCAGAAACAGGTAAAACATGCCGAAGATCGCCGCAGCCAGGATCAGGCTGGGTACGGGCGGCATGAAGAGCCGCTCTTTGTCGCGGGGGTATTCATGATGGTTTCCGTGCAGGATGTAAATGAAATGCTGAATGCGCGGGCTCTCGCTCACATAGTGGAAAACGAAGCGGTGCATCAGGTACTCGAAGATGGTCCAGAAGAAGATGGCGCCCAGGAAGGTCAGGGCTACCCGCCCCGTGCTGAACCCGAGGTGAGCCACGCTGTAATAAAGCATCAGACCGATCACCGGGAGGTACATGCCCCAGATGACCAGCGGGTGGGTCTTGGTCAGCATTTCAAGGTACTGATTCTCGAAAAGCCGGGCCTGCCCCTTGTTTTTTATTTTGTCAAATTTCATGACGTCAACAGGATTTAGATAGCAGGTACAAAAATACTGGAAAAACCAAATATGGCCCAGGGCGGGGGCGGCAGACAAAAAAAAAAGGGGCCGTGGGTACGCCCACGGCCCCACTAAGACCGGACGGCTCAGAAGCCGGGGTTTTGTTCCAGGTTGGGATTGTTGTCGATTTCCCGCTGAGGGATGGGGAACAGCAGCTGCTTTTCGGTAAAGGTCTTGCCGAACACGTTGGTGTGGCCGACAAAGTCGTCAAATTTCTTGGTCGTGACGTTCCTTACCTTGCGTGTTCTCACCATGTCGAACCAGGTTTTGTTCTCGTAGCAGAGCTCCAGGGCCCTTTGGGTCCACACTTCTTTTTCGAAAGCGTCCTGGCTCATCTGGCCGATGGGGGACAGCCCGGCGCGGCGGCGTATATCGTTGACCGCCTTGATGGCCATGGCATTCGGTCCGCCCTCGGCGCGGTTCGACGCTTCCGCATACAGGAGCAGCACGTCCGCCAGCCGGTATACCGTGAAGTTGAGGTCCGATTTGGCCGTGGAGGTCACGGCGTTCTTGTCAAACCACTTGTACAGGTAGTACCCTCCCAGATCTACCCGGTCTCTGCGGGGATCTCCGGGAGGATAGTTGGCGGGGTTGCCCGGGTACCAGGTATAGAAAAACTGCTTTTCCGCCGCGCGCTTGTCGCCGGCCGGGTAGCTCTCCACGAACTGCTTTGTCGGCACCAGCCCCCCGAACTCGTCGGAATACACCGATATTCTTTTGTACAGGGCCAGGCACTTCGCCGTCAGGTCATTGTTGGTAATGCCTGCGGCAAACTGCACCTGGAAGATAAAACCGCCCCGGTTCTTGTTGGCCGGATTGATCATGTCCGTGTATTCGGGAAAGAGCGTATAGCCTCCTTGCTGGATCAGTTCCTTGGAGCGCTTGGCCGATTCCGCATAATACTGATCGCCGCCCTTGACGGGGTAGCCGGCATAGGTCAGGTAGACATCCGCCAGCAGCGCCTTGACGGCGCCCATGGACACCTTGCCCGAATGATCCTGCCAGGGCAGGGTGGATTTTTCGGCAAACAGGAGATCCGGGATGATGATCTCATCATAGATTTCCTTGGCCGGTGCGCGGGAAGGGCGTACATCGCCCAGATCGGCGACCACTTCGGTGATCTTCGGCACATCCCCATACATCCGGACCAGGTAGAAATAATACAGCGCCCGAAGGGTGTGCGCTTCCGCCAGCAGGTTGGTCTTTTCCAAGGAATCGATGGTTTCCAGCTCGCTAATCTTCTGGATGGCCAGGTTGCAATCGGCTATGCCGTAGTACATGCCCTGCCACCAGCTGTCGATGAAGAACGACTGCGCATCGTAGGTCAGGTTATAAAAGCGGGGGGCATCCGTCTGTGAATTCCCGTCGGCGTTGCCGGTCAGGAATTCCATGAGCTCCACGGTGTTGCCCCCGTAACCGCCGCTGCCCTGATCCAGGGTGGTCAATTCCGAGTAAGCGGAGTTGGCAAAGGACCGGGCGATCTCAGCGCTGGTGACGTTGGACTCCGGTGTCAGGGACCCGGTCGGGTTTTCCTCCAGGAACTTCTTGCAGGAGGTGGCCGTGACCAGGAAACCCGCTATACACAATAGGCTGATGAATGATTTCATGATATGTTGGTTTTGCGGATTAGAAGGAAAGATTGACGCCCACATTCATGACCCGGGGATGCGGATACGGGAAGAAGTCCTGGTTCTGCGTCAGCTGACCGCCGAAGGTGAGGACCTCCGGATCGTAGCCGGGGTAGTCCGTGATCAGGAACAGGTTCTGCGCGCTCACATAGAAGCGCAGGCGCTGGATCTGCCAACGGTTGGTGAGGGCGGTGGGCAGCGTATATCCCAGGACAAAATTCTGTCCGCGGATGAATGAGCCGTCCTCTACCCACCAGCTGTCGATATGGGTCTGGTAGACGCTGTAATAGCGGATCTCCGCAATCATGCTGTTTTGGTTTTCCGGTGTCCAGGCGCCGAGCACGGAGGCCAGGCTGTTCGCAATGCCCTGCCGGTCTTCGGTGGAATGGCGGAAATTGGCCACGGTATTGACCCCTTCCACGAAACGGATATCAAAGCTGAAATCGAAATTCTTGTACGTGAAGCTGTTGCGCAGATCCAGGGTCCATTTGGGATAAGCGCGGCCCAGCCGGGTCAGGTCGGCATCGTCAATCTTGCCGTCCTGGTTGATGTCCTTCCATTTCAAGTCTCCGGGCTTGAGGTTGTAGGTAGCTGCTTCCTTCGCCTCGTCGGTACCCCATACGCCTTCGCGGATATATCCCCAGAAGGTACCGATGGGCCAGCCTACGCGCAGGATGTTGGTTTCCCCCAGGAACCATGGGCCCGGGAAGATATCGTCGTTCTGGCTACCCAGGTGCAGGATCTTGTTCTTGTTGGATGCGAAATTGACGGTGGTGGACCAGTTAAAGGTGGGAGATTTGATGTTCTGGGAATTGATCATAACCTCCACGCCCTGGTTCTCTACCGAGCCGATGTTCTGGGTGACTGTCTCCAGGCCGGTGGTCCAAGGGATGGGTGCGTTCAGCAGCAGGTCCTTGGTCACCTTGTAGTAGTAATCGGCATTCACATAGACGCGGTTATCCCATAGGCCCAGTTCCACCCCGGCGTCCGCCTGGTTCACGCGCTCCCATTTCAGGTTGCTGTTGCCAAAGCTCGTCCGGGAGATCGTGGGTTGCCGGTCTCCGTCCAGGATGGTGGTGCCGGAGCCCAGCTGTTGGATGGAATTGTAAGTGCCAATTTCCTGGTTGCCCGTCGAACCCACGCTGGCCCGGACCTTCAGGTAACTGATGGTGGGATTGTTGCGCAGGAACTCTTCTTCAGAGAGGCGCCAAGCTGCTCCAAGGGAAGGGAAAAAGGCATATTTGTTGTTTTCCCCGAACTTGGAGGAACCATCGTAGCGGCCCGTCAGGGTGAACAGGTATTTGTCGCTGATGTTGTACGTCAGCCTGGCAAAATACGAGTTCATCTGCCATTGATAGTCAGAAGATGAGGGCGGGCGGGGATTGGTGCCGGCACCGAGGTTATGCCATTGCCAGTAGTCGTCCACAAAATCTTCCGCGCCGGCCCAGTCGTACTCTTCATAGTATTTCTGCCAGGACAGGCCCAGCATGGCCGTGAGGTGTTGGTTGGCGTTGATCTCTTTGTTCCAGGTAAAATAGTTCTCGCTCTGCCAGTAGAAGCGGTTCCAGTTGCTGATGTTGGCCACGCCTTTCTGATCAAAGGAAAGGGAATGAAGGCCCCGCCCGGAATAGAAGTTGTTCTTCTGCCCGCTCATATCGAAGCCGAAATCGGATTTGAATTCCAGGTCCGGAGTGATCTGTACCTGGGCATAGACGTCGCCCACCGATTGCAGGATGTTTTCCAGCGTGTACCGGTTGTGGGCGATATCGACGGGGTTGCTGCCACCCTCCATGCCGGGGAAATCACTGTTGCCTCCCCAGCGGCCGTCGGGATATTTGACGGGGATGATGGGCAGCTCCTCGATCACCATGCGGGATACGTTCAGTCCGCCGTTGGCATCGGAGACCAGGCGTTCCTTGCTCCGGACCAGGCCCAGGCTTCCGCCCATCTTCAGCCAGCTTTTTATCTGGTTGTCCATGGTGAAGCGCAGGGAATACCTTTTGAAGGCAGAGGTGATCATGATACCCTTTTGGTCCAGGTATCCCAGCGACAACCCGTATTGCGCATTGTCCGATCCGCCCTGCAGCATCAGCTGGTGGCCGGTCGAGATCGATGGTTTGTAAACTTCGGATTCCCAATTCGTGTTGTAGCGGGGCTTGCCGTTCTCATCGAAGAGCTCGGGGAAGTCCTTGGGGTCATTCGGCACATATTTGCCCTGGGCAAAGCCGAGGGAGTCATATTTCTGTATGTTCTTATAGGCCAGGTTGTACACCTGCATGAACTGATCCGCATCCAGGGCCTTCAGATGCCGCTGCAAGGTGCTGAGCGACACGTACCCGTCGTAGGAAATGCGGGCCTGACCCTTGGTGCCGCGTTTGGTCGTGATGAGGATGACCCCGTTGGCGCCGCGGGCCCCGTAAATGGCGGTGGCGGAGGCATCCTTCAGGACCTCTACTGACTCGATGTCGTTCGGGTTCAGGTTGTTGGCATTCACGCCAATGACCCCGTCGACGACATAGAGCGGTGAAATGCTGGAGTTGATCGAGCTGATGCCCCGGATCAGCACCTTGGCAGCCTAACCCGGCGCGCTTGAATTGATGCTGACGCTGACCCCGGGCACCTTGCCCTGCAGGGCTTCCGATACGCTGCCCACGGGCTTGTCCAGCAGCTGTTCGGAGTTCAGGGTGGCTACCGCTCCGGTCAGGTCAGATTTTTTGACGCTGCCATAGCCTATGGCCACCACTTCATTCAGCTGGGTCACCGCGGGGGACAGCTGTACGGATAACGATGTCCTGTTGCCGACAGCCTCTTCCTTGTCTGCGAATCCGGTAAAGGAAAAGACCAGCACCGCATTCTGTCCGGGGACCTCGATGGCGAACTTCCCGGTGGCGTCGGTAACCGTTCCAGCGCTGCCTCCTTTGACTTTTACCGTCACGCCGGGCAGGGGCGACTGATCACTGGCGTTCACGACCGTGCCGGATACCTGTTGCTGCGCAACAGCCGGGAGCACGAGGAAG
>CBINPH010000175.1:0-7210 GCA_966252445.1 uncultured Chitinophagaceae bacterium
CGGCCGCATCTACGTGGCCAGCGATGGCATCAACGCGCAGATCAGCGTACCCGAACATCACATTGAATCGTTTCGCCGCTACATCGACAGCCTGCCCCTGCTGCGGGGCGTACGCCTGAACCTGGCCGTCGACCATGACGGCAAGTCCTTTTACCTGCTCAAGATCAAGGTCAGGGAGAAGATTGTCACCGACGGCATCAACGACCCCAGCTTTGACGTCAACCGCAAGGGCACATACCTGGACGCCGCCGCCTTCAACCGCATGGCGGCAGATCCCCAGACCGTCATCGTCGACATGCGCAACCATTACGAATACGAGGTTGGCCATTTCGATCGTGCGCTGCCGGTGCCTTCGGACACCTTCCGCGAACAGCTGCCCATGGCTGCCGAGATGCTGCAGGAGCACAAGGACAAAAACATCGTCATGTACTGCACGGGGGGCATCCGCTGCGAGAAGGCCAGCGCCTGGCTCCTGCACCAGGGCTTCCGCCATGTCTACCACCTGGAAGGGGGCATCATCCATTACGTCCACACGGCCCGCCAGCAGGGGCTTCCCCTGCTCTTCCGCGGCAAAAACTTTGTGTTCGACGAGCGTATGGGGGAGCGGGTGACCGAAGACGTGATCAGCCACTGCCACCAGTGCGGCCGCCCCTGCGACACGCATGTGAACTGCCGCAATGAAGGCTGCCATCTGTTGTTCATCCAGTGCCCGGCCTGCGCCGAAGCCTATGAGGGCTGCTGCAGTGAGGCCTGCCAGCAGGAGCGGCAACTGCCGCCCGAAGAACGGCGCCGCCGCCGGCAGGGAAAGAACGCGGGACTGAAGTTGTTCAACAAAAGCCGGGAGCGTATGGGAAAGCCGGCCGGAGCGGACGCGCTCAGCCGTTCATGAGGTTCTCCAGCTCCATCATTTTCTCGAAAGCTTTTTCGTAGTCGGCGTTGACGCGGGCAAAACGCTCCGTAGCCTCCTGGTATTCGGCTTCCGTTTTGAGGAACTGCTCCTTGTCGGCATAGGTGTCGGGATGGGCGAGCCGCGCTTCCAGCGCGCGCTTGGCTTCGCCCAGGGCGGCCAGCTCTGTTTCGAGCCGCTCGAAGACCTTTTTCTGCTTCTGCCAGCGATTCCTGGCTTCGCGGGTTTCCTGGCGGCGCTCCGGCGCCGGAGCCGTCGGGGGGACCGCCTCCGCAGGCTGGCCCGCAGCCGCCTTCTTTTTGTCCTTCTTCTGACCGCCGCGCGGACGCTCGGCGGCCGCTTTCCAGGCCTCCCACTCCTCGTAAGCGCTGCGGGTGGCTCCGGGATGGCCGAAGCTGAGGATGCGATGGTCGTCGATCTCCCAGACACGGTTGGCCGTACGGCTCACAAAATACCGGTCGTGCGACACCAGGATATAGCTGCCCTGGTACTGGTTGAGGGCCTCGATGAGCATCTCCACGGAATGCATGTCGAGGTGGTTGGTGGGCTCGTCCAGCAACAGGAAGTTGGCTTTGCCGATGATGGTCTTGGCCAGGGCCACCCGGGCCTTCTCGCCCCCCGACAGCACCCTGATCTTCTTGAAGACGTCGTCGCCGGAGAAGAGGAAGCAGCCGAGCAGCGAACGCAGCTCCTGCTCCGTATAGCCGGAGCCGCTCAGCTGCAGCTCCTCGAGCAGGGTATGCTCCATGCCCAGGGCCTCCAGCTGGTGCTGCGCATAAAATCCCGTCTGCACATTGTGCCCGGGGATGCGCTCCCCCCTGAACGGCTCGGTGCCGGCGATGATGCGCAACAGGGTAGATTTGCCCTTGCCGTTGGCGCCGATGAGGGCGATCTTGTCGCCGCGGTTCACCTCGGCAGAGGCATCCTCCAGGATGACTTGCTCGCCGAAGCGCTTGCCGGCATGTTTGAGGGTGCAGAGGACCTTCCCCGGGGTCACGCCCACGTTGAAACGGATGCGGATGCTCTCCGGGGCGGGGCCGGCGGCCTCGATGCGGTCCAGGCGCTCCAGGCGCTTGACCGCGCTCTGCGCCTGGGCAGCCTTGGTGGCCTTGGCCCGGAACCGCTCGATAAAGCGTTCCTGCTGCCGGATGTATTCCTGCTGGTTCTCGTAAGCCCGTTGCTGTTGTTCCAGGCGCAGTTCCTTCTCCTGCTGGTAGAACGTATAGTTACCGGAGTAGACGTGCAGCTGTTCCTGGTACAGTTCTACGATCTTCGTCACCATGCGGTCCAGGAACCAGCGGTCGTGCGAGACGATGAGCACGGTGCCGCGGTAATGCTGGAGGTAGCGCTCCAGCCACTCGATGGAGGGAAGGTCCAGGTGGTTGGTGGGCTCGTCAAGCATGAGCAGGTCCGGCTGCTGCAACATCATGCGCGCCAGCAGCACCCGCATGCGCCATCCACCGGAGAACTCGCTGTAGGGCCGGCTGAGGTCCGCTGTGGAAAAACCGAGGCCTTCCAGCATGGCTTCGGTCCGGTGACGGAGGTTATAGCCGTCCAGGGACTCGAACTCATGCAACTTGTCGCTGTAGGCATGCAGCAGGGCTTCGTCTTCGGAGAGCGCCAGCCGGGCGGTGATGTCCTCGATCTCCTTTTCCAGCGCGAGTGCCCGCTCGAAGGCAGTCATGGCGATATGGAGAATGGAATCGTCGCTCTCGAAGCTGGTGAGGTCCTGGTTGAAAAAGCCCACACTTACCCCGCTGGCACGCTCCACGCTGCCTGCGGACACGGAATATTCGCCGTTGATGATCCTCAGCAGGGTGGATTTGCCGGCGCCATTGACGCCGATGAGCCCGATCCGTTCGCCGGGCATGATATGCCAGGTGGCGTCGGACAGGATGGTCCGCGCCCCGAACTCGAAGTCTATATGATTTAAGGCGACCAACATTCGGGGGGCAAAAGTAAGGATTCAAAAGCGGATGTCGTACCTTTGCTGCAAAAGCAGCCACCATGACCAAGATCTTGACGCTTTTCCTGGGCCTGGGCGTGGCCCTGTCGTCCTGCCATTCCGGGCAGTCAAACGCCACGGCGGAGCATGCAGAGGACAGCAGCCTGAATGTCAAGACGGTCAGCATCAACGTGCCGGAGGAAGTCAGCGGACGCATGCAAGGGGTGGTCAAGCAATATTATTCGCTGAAAGATGCTTTTGTGGAATCAGACACCGCCGCCGCCGACCGGGCGGCCGCCCAGCTGAGCGAGGCCCTGGCGGCCCTGCCCATGGATGTGCTGAAAACCGCGGACAGCGTCAAATTCCAGACCGCAGGCACCACCATCGGCAGCCTGCAAAGCGAAATCGCCGGCCTGATCGGCGAGCCCACCAAACAGGGCAAGCTGCAGGAGTTCCAGATGATCTCGGACCTGACCTATGAACTGTTGAATACCATCGGGTTGAAAGGACAGACCGTCTACCGCGAGTTCTGCCCCATGGCTTTTGACGGCAAAGGCGCTTACTGGCTGAGTGCCACGGGAACGATCCGCAACCCATATTACGGCCACGAGATGCTGACCTGTGGAGAAGTGAAAGAGGCCCTGAAGTTCTGAACCCATTCCCCTGTAACCTGCATTGTCATGTCCTGGAGCGGTCCCGGCCGTCCCCGGGCTGAAGGAAGGCTGTTTCTGCGTCCACAGAAATGCCTTATCCCGAACAGCTAGTCTATGCACCGGAAAAATCGCCCCTGCCGCGGGCTCTTCCTAAGATGGATATTCAGCGTCGCCCTCATGGCGCCGGCCCTCTGGCCCCTGGCCGGAGCGGCCCGGCAGCATTACACCGTCAGCGGCTATGTCCGCGATGCAGCCAGCGGGGAATCGCTGGTGGGCGCCTCGGTGGTGCTGCGCGGCAGCGGAGAAGGGGTCAGCACCAATGCCTTCGGCTACTATGCCCTGAGCGCGCCGGCGGGCCAGGACACCCTGGTCGTGTCTTACCTGGGCTATGAACAATACCTGCAGCCCCTCGACGGCAAGAACGCCCACATCAACGTCCTGCTGCGGGCAAGGAGCTACAAACAGCAGGAGATCGTGATCACCGGGGAGCGGAAAAACGAGAACGTCAGCACCACCGAAATGGGGCGCGTGGACCTGAGCATACAGAAGATCAAGGAGCTGCCCGCGCTGTTCGGGGAGGTGGATGTGCTGAAGGCCATACAGCTGTTGCCGGGTGTGCAGTCCGCCGGTGAGGGCAATGCCGGCCTGTATATCCGCGGCGGCAGTCCGGACCAGAACCTCATCATGCTCGACGGGGCACCGGTGTACAACACCGGTCACCTGTTCGGGTTCTTTTCCGTGTTCAACGGGGACGCCATCAAGGACGTCTCGCTGATCAAGGGAGGCATCCCGGCCAACTTCGGGGGTAGAGTATCCTCGGTGGTCAACGTGACCATGAAAGAAGGCAACAGCAAGGAACTGCACGGGGAAGGCGGCATCGGGCTCATTGCCTCCCGCTTTTCCCTGGAAGGCCCCATCAAGAAGGACAAGGCCTCTTTCATCATTTCGGGTCGGCGCACCTACGCCGACATGCTGACCAAGCCCTTTGTGCCCAAGAGCAGTTCTTTTCACGGCTCAGGCTACTATTTCTACGACCTGAACGCCAAGATCAACTATACTTTCTCCGACCGGGACCGGGTATACCTCAGCGGGTATTTCGGCAGGGACGTGTTTAAATTCGTCAGCAAGGAGCGTACGTTCTCGACCACCATACCCTGGGGCAACGCCACCGCTACGCTGCGCTGGAACCATGTGTTCAGCCCCCGGGTCTTCGCCAACATCATGGCGATCTACAACGATTACCAGTTTTCCTTCTCCGCCAAGCAGAACAACCTCTCCCTGCGCATGAACTCCGGGGTGCGCGATGCGGGCCTGCGCGGGGACCTGGACCTGTATGCCAGCACGAAACACCACATCAAGTTCGGCGGGGTATACACCTACCACAGCTTCCTGCCCTCCACCGCCTCGGGGCAGGCCGGGGAAAACGCCTTCCATCCCGACAACCCCTTCAAGAAATATGCGCATGAAGGCGCAGCCTACCTGCTGGACGACTGGGAAGCCACCCCCTGGCTAAAAATAAATGCAGGCCTGCGCTACAGCATTTTTCAGCAGGTGGGCCCTTACAAAAGCTACCGGAAAGACGACCAGGGCAAGCCCGTGGACAGCAGCGTATATAGCCGCTGGGAGCCGGTCATGACCTACGGGGGCTGGGAGCCCCGGCTCATTGCCCGCCTGACCCTCAGCCCTTCCAGCTCCCTGAAAGGGTCCATCACCAAACATTACCAGTATATCCACCTGGTGTCCAGCAGCGGAACCACCCTGCCCACCGACCTCTGGGTGCCCAGCACCCTGCGGGTCAAGCCGCAGATGGCCTGGCAATACGACATGGGGTATTTCCGCAATTTCAAGAACAACGAATACGAGACCTCTGTGGAGTTTTATTACAAGGACCTCCATGACCAGATCGCCTTCCGGGAGGGTTATATTCCCTCCCTGGACGACCCCGAAGACGCCTTCGTATTCGGCAAAGGCTGGTCCTACGGCGGGGAGCTGTTCATCCACAAGCAGCAAGGGCGGCTGACGGGCTGGATAGGCTATACCTTGTCCTGGACCTACCGGAAGTTCCCAGACCTCAACAAGGGTCATTCCTTTACCGTCAAATACGACCGGCGCCACGACATCTCCGTGGTGGCCTCCTACCGCATCAACGACCGGTGGACCGTGGGCGGGGACTTTATTTACGGCACCGGCAATGCCATCACCCTGCCGGAAAAGTTTTATTTTGTCGAAGGCGTGCTCACCCAGGCCTACAGTTCGCTGAACACCTACCGCATGCAACCGTACCACCGCCTGGACCTCTCGGCGGTGCTGACGCCCAAGCCCAAGCCCGGGCGTCGCTTCAGCCACAGCTGGACTTTCTCGGTCTACAACGCCTATAGCCGCCTGAACCCTTATTTCCTCTATTTCGACCAGACGGGAAGCTACCTGGACGGCAGCCTGCATGTGCAGGCCAAGAAAGTAGCCCTGTTCCCGGTCATCCCCTCTGTCACCTGGAATTTCAAATTCTGAAGCCTCCAGCGCGCTCCGGCAGGCAGAAAGTCTGGAGAGTTGCGTATTTTCGCAGATTTTAAACAGACCTCCCGTGCCGGGTGCCGGGAGCCACGAGATGAATACACCATATGCAGATGATTAAGATTACCTTTCCCGATGGCGCGGTCCGGGAGTATGCCCCGGGTGTCACGGGGCTGGATATCGCACGCTCCATCAGCGAAGGGCTGGCACGAAAAGTATTGGCCGTCAAGGTCAACGGGCAGGTATGGGATGCCACCCGCCCCATAGATGAGGACGCCAGCATACGGCTGCTGACCTGGGAGGACGACGAAGGCAAGGCCACCTTCTGGCATTCTTCCGCCCACCTGATGGCGGAGGCGCTGGAGGCGGAGTATCCCGGCGTGCGCTTCGGCATAGGGCCCGCGATTGAAAGAGGCTTTTATTACGATATTGACCTGGGCGACCGGACGATCAGCGACGAGGACCTGGCCAGGATAGAGGCCCGGATGAGCCAGCTCGCCAAAGAAAAGAACCCTTACAAGCGCCAGCAGGTGTCCAAGGGGGACGCGGTCCGCTATTTTGAGGAGAAAGGGGACCCATACAAGCTGGAGCTGCTTGAGGGCCTGAAGGACGGAGAGATCACCTTTTATACCCAGGGGCATTTTACCGACCTCTGCCGGGGCCCCCATCTGCCTGACACCGGCTTTATCAAGGCGGTGAAGCTGACCAGCATCGCCGGCGCCTACTGGCGCGGAGACGAGCACAACAAGATGCTCACCCGCATTTACGGGATCACCTTCCCCGCCCGCAAGGAGCTGGACGAGTACCTGGCGCTGGTGGAAGAAGCCAAGAAGCGGGATCACCGCAAGCTGGGCCGGGAACTGGAGCTGTTCGCCTTTTCCGAAAAAGTGGGCGCCGGGCTGCCCCTCTGGCTGCCCAAGGGCGCCGTGATGCGGCAGCAGCTGCAGGATTTCCTCCAGAAGGCGCAGCTGCAGGCCGGCTACCTGCCCGTGGTTACGCCCCATATAGGCTCCAAAAGCCTGTATGTGACCTCCGGACACTATGAAAAGTACGGCCAGGACAGCTTCCGCCCCATCACCACCCCGCAGGAGGGCGAGGAGTTCATGCTGAAGCCCATGAACTGCCCCCACCACTGCGAGATCTACAAGTCGGCCCCACGCTCGTACAAGGAGTTGCCCGTGCGCCTCGCCGAGT
>CBINPH010000176.1:0-7181 GCA_966252445.1 uncultured Chitinophagaceae bacterium
GCGGCCGGGTACAGCGGTGTCCGGCGCAAGCCCGTTCCCGGCCGGGGCGGCGGGCGCCGGTGCCTCCAGGCCCTTCCGCCTGCTCTGCGGCATACGCCACTCCAGGGTATCAGGGGTCGGAGCCTGCGCCGCTGCCGGGCGACGCAAAATATTGATTACCTTTGTCCTGAACCAGCAGCAAAAGGGCCATTTCCATGAGTGAGACTTTGGTGGAACTGAAGAACGCCAACATTTACCAGGGCAGTTCCCTGATCCTGGGTGAAGTGAACGTCTCCGTCGCCCGGGGAGAGTTCGTCTACCTGATTGGGCGGACGGGCACCGGCAAATCCAGCCTGCTGAAGACCCTCTACGGGGAGCTGCCGCTGCGCGAAGGACAAGGATCGGTGGTTGGCTATGACCTCACCAAAATGACCTGGAAAACCATCCCTTACCTCCGCAGGAACCTGGGCGTTGTCTTTCAGGACTTTCAGCTGCTGACCGACCGGAATGTGCACAGCAACCTGGAGTTCACCCTGCGGTCCACGGGCTGGAAGGACCGGGCCCTGATGGAAGAGAAGATCAACGACGTTTTGGAGAAAGTGGGCCTGAAAACCAAGGGTTTCAAGATGCCCTACGAATTGTCGGGCGGGGAGCAGCAGCGGGTGGATATCGCCCGGGCCATGCTGAATTCCCCCAAGCTCATCCTGGCCGACGAGCCCACTGGCAACCTGGATCCGGAGACTTCCGACGGCATTATGCAGTTGCTGTTCCAGATCGGGCGGGACTACGGCACCTCGATCATCATGGCCACCCACGACTATCTCCTGCTCCAGAAGTTCCCCTCGAGGGTGCTGCGCACTGAGCATGGGCAGGTGATCGACAATGCCAGCGTGAATTTCGCCTGAAATTACCCCCTTGCGGCCCACCCCTGTCCGGGGGAGGATATTTTTGAAAAATTGCGATTTTCCGCTACCTTTGCCCCGGAAAAAACGAGAGAAATCACCTTATTCACAGACAATGCCGTATTTAACTGACGAAAAAAAGGCCAATATTTTCAAGAATTTTGGCGGAAGCATTACCAACACCGGTTCCATCGAAGCGCAGATCGCTTTGCTCACGGAGCGGATAAACAGCATCTCCGCGCATCTGAAGACCAACAAGAAGGACTTCTCCTCCAACCGGGGCCTGCTGAAGATGGTCGGTAAAAGAAAAAGATTGCTTGCCTATCTTTCCCATACCAACTTGCAGGGTTACCGCGAGTTGATCGAGAAACTGGGACTTCGCAAATAACTGCATGAGATTCAGCTACACCATTCCCAACTGATGAAGGTTGGGAATTGTTTTTTTGTACACCCCCGCAGGGGGATTAATACCTAAACCTTTATGAGTTTACAGGGAATTTCCACCACCTTCGATATCGGCGACGGCCGTACCGTCACCATTGAAACGGGTAAGGTTGCCCGTCAGGCCGGAGGGGCTGTCACCGTCCGCATGGGCGACTGCATCCTCTTCGCCAGCGTTTGTGCCAGCCGGGAACCGCGGGAGGGCCAGAGCTTCTTCCCCCTGTCGGTGGATTATCAGGAAAAATTTGCCTCCGCCGGTCGTATCCCCGGCTCTTTTTTCAAGCGGGAAGCCAGGCTCAACGACTATGAGGTCCTCATTTGCCGGCTGGTGGACAGGGCCCTTCGCCCCCTTTTCCCGGAAGACTATCTCTGCGATGTGCAGGTGATCATCAACCTCATTTCTTCCGATGCGGAGATCATGCCGGATGCCCTGGCTGGCCTGGCCGCTTCTGCAGCGCTGGCCGTCAGCAATATCCCCATCCAGGAGATCATCTCTGAGGTGCGGGTGGCCCGCATCGACGGAAAGCTGGTCATCAATCCGACACGTTCCGCCCTGGCCAACGCCGACATGGACTTCATCGTAGCCGCCTCCGAAAAGAACATCATGATGGTGGAAGGAGAGAGCAAGGAATGCAGCGAAGAAGACCTGGTCGAGGCCATAGCCTTTGCCCACGAGGCCATCAAGGTCCAGGTGGCAGCCCAGAAGGAGCTGCAGCGCCTGAGCGGACGGGGTGAAAAGATCACCGAATACACCAGGCCATATACGAACGAAGCCCTGATGGACAGCCTGAACGCCTTTGCCAGGGACAAAGTATACGAAGTCGCCAAGGCGGCCCTGAAAAAGGCCGACCGGCAGGAGGCCCTCAGGAAGATCCGCGAGGAGTTCATCGCCTCGCTGGGCGAAGAGGTCTCTGACGACGACAAGAAGGTCACCGGCAGGTATTTTGACGACCTCGAATACGAGGTGGTCCGCAAAATGATCCTGGAGGAGCGTGTCCGCCTGGACGGCCGTGCCCTGGACCAGGTTCGTCCCCTGGACATGGAGGTCGGCCTGCTGCCTTCCCCCCATGGTTGCGCCCTGTTCACGCGGGGAGAGACCCAGTCCCTGACCACGGTGACCCTGGGTACCCCCGAAGATGAGCTGTTGGTGGAAAATGCCGCCATATCCCGTTACAGCAACTTTATCCTGCATTACAATTTCCCCCCGTATTCCACGGGAGAAGTAAAGCCTATGCGGGGCCCGGGCCGCCGGGAGGTAGGGCACGGAAATCTGGCCATGCGCTCCCTCAAGCAAATGATGCCGGGAGATGCCTATCCCTACACGGTTCGGGTGGTGTCCGATATCCTGGAGTCCAATGGCTCGTCTTCCATGGCCACCGTCTGCGCCGCTTCCCTGGCCCTGATGGACGCCGGTGTGCCTTTCCCCAAACACGTGGGCGGCATCGCCATGGGCCTGATCTCCGGCGGCAACGACCAATACGCCATCCTGACCGATATCCTGGGTGACGAGGATCACCTGGGCGACATGGACTTCAAGGTGACCGGCACCCGTGATGGCATCTGCGGCGTGCAGATGGATATCAAGGTCGACGGTCTGCGCAAGGAAGTCATGCTGGAGGCGCTTCAGCAGGCCCGCCAGGCCCGCCTGCATATCCTGGAACATATGTACCAGACCATGGAGGCTTCCCGGCCCGAGCCCAAGCCGCAGGCGCCGCGCGTAGAGAAGCTCATCATTGCCCGGGAGTACATCGGTGCCGTCATCGGACCGGGCGGTAAGGTCGTTCAGGAAATCCAACGGGAGACCGGTGCGGTCATCAATATCGAGGAGGTGGATGACCATGGTGAAGTAAAGATTTATTCTTCCAACAAAGAATCCCTGACCAAGGCCGTTGACTGGATCAAGGGCATCGTGACGGAACCCGAAGTGGGAGAGACCTACGAGTCTGTGGTGAAATCCATCATGCCTTACGGGGCCTTCGTGGAATTCATGCCGGGTCGTCAGGGCCTGCTCCATATTTCCGAAGTGTCCTGGAAACGCCTGGAGAACCTGGACGGCGTGATGAAAGAAGGGGATAAGATCAAGGTAAAGCTGACCGGCACCGATCCCAAGACCGGCAAGTTCAAGCTGTCCCGCAAGGTGCTCATGGAGAAGCCCGAGGGCTATGTCGCTCCTCCCCCCCGGGAGCATGACGGACCGCGGGGAGGCAAGCGCTTCGGTGACCGCCGTGGAGGCGACCGCCGCGATGGACGCCGCGACGGCGACCGCCGCGACCATCGTCACGGTGGCGGCGACCAGCACCAGGGTGAGGAACGCAGGACCGAAGAGCCCAGGCAGGAGCCCCTGCAGGCCCCCGACAACCGCGACAACGGCGCTGAAGAACTGTAACACTGCATTTTCCCGTCGCCCCGTGCGTCTTCCTCCGGCTTTTCCGCGTCAGGGGTAAGGCGACGGGGCGATGGTCGTCATCCCCGGGGCACCAGCCCCGGATCCCCATACAATGGACTATATTGCCGTGGACATCGGGCTGGAGGCGGCCCAGGAGGCCGACCTCCTGGTGGGCCTCCTGAGTGGTGCAGGCTTCGAGGGGTTCGAAGAAATCCCCGGAGGCCTCGTCGCCTGGATGCCGGAGACCGCCTTCGGTGGCGAAAAATGGCTGCGCGCCCTGCTGGGCGAGCGCAGCTTTAAACTCCGGCGAGAGCCTCCCCGCAACTGGAACGCCTTCTGGGAAAGTCATTTTGAGCCGGTGTCGGTAGATGATTTCTGTGGCATCAGGGCCGCCTTTCATGCGCCCCTCCATGGGGTAACCCACGAGCTGGTCATCACCCCCCGCATGGCCTTCGGTACAGGCCATCACGCCACCACCGTGTCCATGATCCGGTTGATGCGCGGGCTGAACCTGGAGGGGAAGCGGGTGCTGGACTTTGGGACAGGCACCGGCGTATTGGCCCTGCTGGCCGCGAAAATGGGGGCTGTCGAGGTGCTGGCGGTGGACCATGATGCAGTGGCCGTGGAGAATGCGCAGGATAATGCCAGGGCCAACGCCCTGGCCGGCCTTCACTGCCTGCATGCGGACCGGCCTTCGCCCGACTGGGGTCTTTTCGACCTGGTGCTGGCCAACGTCAACAGGCAGGTGCTGCTGGCGCAGATGGGCCCACTCGCTGCCGCCCTGCGGCCGGGAGGCCAGCTGCTGCTCAGCGGTATACTGGAAGCTGACAGGGCCCTCCTGGAAGCGGCGGCCCAACAGGCGGGGCTCAGGCAGGCGGGGTCGCTCTGCCGCGACGGGTGGCTGAGCATGGCCTGGAACAATGTGGTCTAAGCCCTTGTTAGAATAGACGGTCCTCGGGGGCAGTGGCCCTGACGGGCGCCTTTTTCAGGAACTGTTTTCTTATATTTGCTCTCTTGTCGCCTGGTATTTAACGCAAAAGTGGAAGTATGTCCGAGGTATGGCTTGTTGTTTTGGCTTATCTCATAGGCTCGGTGTCCAATGCCACCTGGGTCAGCAAGCGCTTTTTTCACATTGACATCCGCGATTACGGGAGTGGGAATGCCGGGGCCACCAATACCTTTCGTGTGCTGGGCCCCCGGGCCGGCACTTTTGTGATGATCCTGGACATGATCAAGGGCATTGTGGCTGTCAAGCTGGCCTATATCATCCCTTATTATGCCGCCCCCATCCATGCGACCCAGCTGATCAATTTTCAGATCGGCCTGGGCCTGGCGGCCGTCATCGGCCATATTTTTCCCATCTGGTACGAGTTCCGCGGCGGCAAGGGCATCGCCACCCTTTTCGGCATGGTGCTGGCTATTCAGCCCCTGGTCGCCCTGATTTGCGTAGGGGTGTTCCTGTTGATGCTCTTCCTGACCCGCTATGTCTCGCTGAGCTCTATTTTGGCCAGCATTGCCTTCCCCCTGCTGCTCATCTTCATCTTCAGGGAGCAGGAGCTTTTTTACAAGATATTCGCCATCGCCATCGCCTTGCTCGTGGTCCTCACCCACCAGAAGAACATCGGCAGGTTGCTGAAAGGCACCGAGAACAAGGTGCCCATTTCCAAGGGACAGCGTCGGTCGGCCAGGGAGGAAGACTGACGCGGGGAGGGCGCCCGGCTGCCTGAATGGCCGGAGCATGGCCCGCCGTGCAATTTTGGTACAATGCTTGTTCTACTCCGCAAAACGTCCTGTATGAAAAGAACTGTCCTGCTTTCCCTCTCCGGCCTTTTGCTGCTGTCAGCCTGCTCACAGGTGCCGCTGACCGGCCGCAGGCAATTGAATCTCATCCCCGAGAGCACGATGCAGCAGATGGCGGTCAGCCAATACCGTTCCTTTCTTTCCACCAATCCGGCCGTATCCACCTCTTCCAACAAGAACGCCGAGATGGTGAAGCGGGTAGGTTCAAGGATTGCCGCGGCGGTCACGACCTATCTTCAGCAGAATAACCTGGCGGACCGTGTCGCCGGCTACCAGTGGGAGTTCAACCTGGTCAACAGCAAGGAAGCCAATGCCTGGTGCATGCCTGGTGGCAAGGTGGTTGTCTACAGCGGCCTGCTGCCGATCACCCAAAACGAGACCTCCCTGGCCGTGGTGCTGGGCCATGAGATCGCTCATGCTATTGCCCGTCATGGCAACGAACGGATGAGCCAGCAACTGGTGGCCCAGGGTATCCAGGTCGCCGGAGCCGTGGCCCTGGACCGGAATCCCCAGGTCCAGAACATCTTTTTGCAGTCGTTTGGCATCGGAGGCACCCTGGGCATCATGGCGTTCTCCCGCCGCGATGAACTGGAGGCGGATGAGTTGGGCCTGATCTTCATGGCCATGGCCGGTTATGACCCCAGGGAAGCCGTTCCCTTCTGGCAACGCATGGCCAAGATGTCCGGCAGCAGCGGCACGCCCGAATTTCTCAGCGACCACCCCAGCGATGAACGGCGCATCGCCCAGGTTCAGAAGCTCCTGCCCATGGCCCTGAAGTATTATCAGCCGCACAAATAGAGGCGGCCTTCAGTCGCGGCGGATATCAATGACCCGCTTCTTGGCCTTCACTTTCATGGTGTCGGGAATCAATTGTATGATCTCCCTTTTCAGGGCGTCCATCATCCCGTGCTGGACAAAGTGTCGATGGGTGACCAGGCTGATCTCGCGTACCGGTTCCGGCGCCCGGAAATAGCGCACCCATTCCAGCTGTTTTTCTGACAGATCGCGTACCGACAGCTCCGGCAGCACCGTCCAGCCGCCATTCAGCTCCACCAGCCGCTTGAGCGTTTCCACGCTCCCGGTATTGTATTCCAGGTTGCGCAGGGCCCGGGTATTGTTCCGCCTGGAGCAGATATTCAGCACCTGGTTGCGCATGCAATGCCCTTCATTGAGCAGCCAGATATCGGCCTGAGGCAGGTCCTCCGGCGACAGTACCTTTTTCCGGAACATCTCCTGGTCCGGGGAAGTGTACACCACGAAGCGCTCATAGATCAGCGGCTCTTCCTGCAGCTGCTTGTCCTCCAGCGGTGTCGCCAGCAACCCTCCGTCCAGCAATTCTCTTTTCAGCTGGGTAGCGATCATTTCCGTGGGGTATTCCCATACTTCGAGCCTCACCGCCGGGAAATGCTCCGAAAAACGGGCGACCAGCGGAGGCAGGAGGTAAGGGGCCAGCGTGGGGATGATGCCGATGCGCAGGGTACCCTTGACCTCGTCCTTGAAGGTGGTGATGATTTCGTGTATACGGTTGTTTTCCTGCAGGATCACCCTGGCCTGGTCCAGGATCAACGTACCCACGCGGGTGGGAGCCACCGGCAGGCGGCTGCGGTCGAATATCTTCACCTGCAGTTCCTCTTCCAGTTTCTGAATCTGCATGCTCAGGGTGGGCTGAGTGA
>CBINPH010000177.1:0-7160 GCA_966252445.1 uncultured Chitinophagaceae bacterium
AGCTGCCGGGCCTCGCTGTCGTTGACCAGCAGGACGTCCACCTGCCGGATCACCTCCTTCAGCTCGTCCAGGGCGGTGTCCATCCAGAAATTCATGGTGTCCAGGGCGATGAGCTTGGGCCGCTTCTTCAGCTGGCGGATGACGCTGGACTGTACGGAAGGGTTCAGGTTGCCGAGGAGCAGGAACTCGCTGCCCTGGTAGCTGTCCGGCACCACGGGGCTGAAGTCGGCCAGCACGTTGAGCTCCGTCACGAGGGTGTCGCGGGTGTTCATGTCCATATGATACCGCCCGGACCAGAAGAAGGACTTGCGGTCGTTCAGGATCTGCAGGCCGTCCACCTCCACCCCTTTGCTGCGCAGGTAGTCGATCTCCTCCCCCGGGAAATCATGGCCCACCACCGAGATGACCTGCACCGGCTTGGTGAAGCCCGAGGCGGCCAGGGAAATATAGGTGGCTGCGCCCCCGACGATCCTGTCGGATTTGCCGAAGGGCGTTTCTATGGAGTCAAAGGCCATGGAGCCCACTACGATGACGGACATGTTTCAGGTTTAAAAGGTCAAGAGCGAAATCGGCGGCAAAATAGCAACAAGCGCGCAAAGCAGCAAATAAGGCCGCAAAGTCCCTCCGGCTACCGGTCTTCGATAATGCCCTGAAAAGAGATGGGCTGCCGCTGGTTGCTGATCACCTGCAGGGAGGCGTAGCCGTCCCGGGTGACGGTCAGCTGGAGCTGCCGGACCGACGACACGTCCTGCGGCTTGAACAGCATGGTCCAGCCGCCTTTCTTCCCTTCCTTGACCGACTGATCGAAGTGCGTGGAGGTGAATTTGATCCCGCCCTGGGTGGGGTCTACGGGTGCCGAGTAGGCCCGCCCGAAATACGGCAGGTAGGCCTGCAGGGTATCCCGGGTCACCAGCAGGGTATAGCCGCTGCTGAGGGGCCGGGCGCTGCCGCGCATGGGCAGCGCGGTGCGGGCTTCGAACACATAGGTGCCCGCGGCCACCAGGGCGGCAGGGTCCTTGGCGGTGCTGCTGTCCTGCTGGGCATGAAGCACCCCCGGCGCGGCAGCCAGCAGGAAGAGGATCACAGGTATTTTTTTCATGATAAGTGGTTTTTTGACAGCCGGGCGGAGACCCGGCTGCCCGGGGCACAGCACCCAAAGAAAGTGCCAAAACAGGCCGGGGGCCCCGGCCTCACTGGATCCAGGCGGCGAGCAGCTGGGCCACGATGCCGATCATCACGGCCAGGTAAATCTCCCGCAGGGAGTGGGCGCCGAGGATCATGCGGCAGGTGCTCACGACCCCCGTCAGCAGGATCACGGCCAGCAGCGGTAGGCTCATGTTCAGGTGGGGGTCGGAGATCTGGTTCAGCACCAGCCCCAGCAGGCCGCCCAGCCCCAGGGCATGCATGCTGACCTTGGTACGGAGGTTGCCCACGAAGGCGATGACCACGGCGATGAAATTGCCCAGCAGGAAGGTCGTGAGGACTTCCGGAGGGCCCGTGCGGGCATGCAGGGTAAAGTAGGTCCAGAAATAAAAGGTCATCACCGCCACGTAGGGGATGATCCGGTCCTGCCGCGTCTTCATGAAGATGGAAGAGATGAAGTCCATCTTCCGCAGCAGGAAGACCGTGAGGGCGGGCAGCACCAGCGTATAGGTGATCACCAGCACGTAGAGGCGGAAGATCATCTTGTCGCTGAAGGCGGCAAAGCGGTAGGGATGAATGGCGATGAGGAACCAGGTGCCCGCCAGGGGCACGAACAGGGGGTGAAACACCACGCTCAGCCCCTGCGCCAGGCCCCGCAGCCAGGCCGGGAACCGGGGGGTGTCACCGTCGGGGGTGGGGGTGGGGTCTGGGGAAGGCAGGATCGTCATCATCATGGGCGCCGTTTAGGGGCGGGCCTCAGAGGCCCTTCCGCAGCCTGGCTACGGGGATGTTCAGTTGTTCGCGGTATTTGGCGACGGTCCTCCTCGCGATGTTGTAGCCTTTTTCCTGCAGCAGGCGCGTGAGGTTTTCGTCGCTGAGGGGCTTGCGTTTGTTCTCGGCCTCGATGAGGTCTTGCAGGATCTTTTTCACTTCCCGGGTGGACACCTCCTCCCCGCTGTCGGTGGACAGGGACTCGGAGAAGAAATATTTCAGCTTGTAGGTGCCGAATTCGGTCTGCACGTATTTCGAGTTGGCCACCCGCGACACCGTGGAGATGTCCAGCCCCGTGCGGTCCGCAATGTCCTTGAGGATCATCGGCTTCAGGGCCGTTTCATCACCGGTGAGGAAGAACTCTTCCTGGTAATGCATGATGGTCTCCATGGTCGACAGCAGGGTGTGCTGGCGCTGCCGTATGGCGTCGATGAACCATTTGGCGGCGTCGATCTTCTGCTTGATGAACATGACGGTCTCCTTCTGCCGCTTGTCCTTCTTGGTGCTCTTGTCGTAGGCCCGCAGCATCTCCCGGTAGTCGCTGGAGATGTGCAGGTCGGGGGCGTTGCGCGAATTCAGGGTGAGCTCGAGCTGCCCGTTGTTGTTCGTGATGAAAAAATCCGGGATGATGTAGCTCTCCGCCTTGTTGGTGCTGCCGAAGTTGCCGCCCGGCTTGGGGTTGAGGCGGATGATCTGCCCGATGGCGCCCTTCAGCTCCTCTTCCGAGAGGTTGAGGGACTTGCGGATCTTTTCGTAATGTTTTTTGGTGAATTCCTCGAAGTGCGTGCCCAGGATGCGCAATGCGGTCTCCACGGCGGGGTCGCTCTGGCCCTTGCGCTGCAGCTGCAGCTGCAGGCATTCCTGCAGGTCCGTGGCGCAGATCCCCGCGGGGTCGAACTGCTGGATCTGGCGGATCAGCCCTTCGATCTCTTCCGGGGAGGCGCTGATATTCTGCGAGAAGGCCAGGTCGTCGGCGATGGCCGCAGTCTCGCGGCGCAGGTAGCCGTCGTCGTCTATGCTGCCGATGATCTGCCGGGCGATTTTTTCCTGGCGCTCATCCAGCACCAGCATGCCCAGCTGGCTGAGCAGGTGATCGTGAAAAGTGTTCTCCACCCGCACAGGGGCGGTGTAGTTCTCTTCCGGGTTGGGGTAGTTGTCGTCCCGCAGCTTGTAGTCGGCCACGTCGTCCCCGTCGTTCAGGTATTCGGAGAGATCCAGGGTTGCCTCTTCGGTCCCGCCCTCCTCGCTGCTGCCCTCTTCGCCGTTCCCTTCCGCAAAGTCGCCCTCCTGCTCCGGGGAGAACTCATCCCCCTTCTCTTCGGTGCCGTCGCTGTATTCCAGGGCGGGGTTCTCTTCCATCTCCTCCTTGATGCGCTCCTCCAGGTTGGCAGTAGGTATCTGCAGCAGCTTCATCAGCTGGATCTGCTGTGGAGAAAGTTTCTGCAACAACTTCTGCTGCTGCGCCTGTCGCATCATGGCCATGTATCACGGGGTTTTGTTTCGCAAAAATAAGGCATTCCGCAGTTCCTCTGCATTTTTCCTCAGCTCCGCCGCGGTTCCCCGGCGGACGCGGAAAAGGGGATTTGCAATCGTTTGCGCGGTTCAAACATTTGGGCTATCTTTAACGCCGTTCCCGGTTCCAAGAGCCGTTTCCGGAACGCCAAACGACAAGACGATGATCAAACGAACCCTTTGTCTCTGCGGGTGGTTCCTCCTGCTCCTGCTGGCCGCCGCCTGGCCGGCGCCGCCGGCCGCCGCCCAGTCGTCCTCCGCCATGCGGCAGCTGGTGGACGAGGACCTGCGCTTTGCGGTGAGCCAGTACAAGGTCATGATGAAGCTGGTACCCGCCGACGCGCTGCCGCGGACCTATGATTCGGCCAAGCAGCAGCTGCTGACCAGCGGCATACGCGGATGGATATCCGGATTTTACCCGGCGACCCTGTGGTACCTGTACGGGTATTCGGGGGACGAGGCGCTGAAGGCCGAAGCGCAGCGCAGCATGACCCTGCTGGAGCCCAACCGCCTGTATACAGGCACCCACGACCTCGGCTTCATGATGTATTGCCCCTTTGGCAACGCCTACCGCCTGACGGGGGATGCGCATGACAAGGAGGTGCTGCTGACCGCCGCCGCCTCCCTGATCACCCGCTTCAACGATACGGTGGGCTGCATCAAGAGCTGGGACCACGGCAAATGGACCTATCCGGTGATCATCGACAACATGATGAACCTGGAACTCCTGTGCTGGGCCAGCAAGGCCAGCGGCGATCCCCGCTACCGGCGGATTGCCGAGACCCATGCCAACACCACCATGGCGCATCATTTCCGGCCGGACTACAGCAGCTTTCACGTGGTGGATTACGACCCCCATACCGGAAAGGTGCTGGCCCGGCAGACGGCCCAGGGCTATGCCGACGGCTCGGCCTGGGCGCGGGGGCAGAGCTGGGGCCTCTATGGATACACCATGATGTACCGGGAGACCCGCGACAAGCGCTACCTGGACCAGGCCCGCCACATCGCGGCCTTCCTGCTGAACAACCCCCATCTGCCCGCCGACATGGTCCCCTACTGGGACTATGATGCTCCGGGCATCCCCGAGGCCTACCGCGACGCCTCTGCCGGCTCCATCATGGCCTCGGCCCTGCTGGAGCTGAGCACCCTGACACGGAAAAAAAAGGAGGCCAGGCGCTACAAGGCCGCCGCGGAAAAGATCCTCGTGAGCCTGAGCAGCGACCGTTACCGCAATGCGCCGGGAACGGAAGGAGGATTCCTGCTCCGGCATTCGGTGGGCTCCCTGCCCGGGCATTCCGAGGTGGATGTGCCCCTGTCCTATGCCGATTATTATTTTGTGGAGGCCCTGCTGCGCTATAAAAAATGGTACCTGGATTAGCCGCCGGCCTCTTTGCCCAACCTGCAATACCCTGCACATGAAAACAACCTATCAAAGCCGTTATGCCTGCAGCCCCCGTGAGGTGAAAGCCATGGACACCGCCGCGCTGCGGGAGCACTTCCTCATCGAGACGCTCTTCGCCGAAGAGGAGGTGAACCTGGTCTATTCCCATCATGACCGCCTGATCGTCGGCGGGGCGATGCCGGTCACCGAGGCCCTGCCCCTGGAGGCCATAGACCCCCTGCGGGCTGCCTATTTCCTGGAACGCCGCGAGCTCGGCGTGATCAACATCGGGGGAGAAGGCAGCGTCACGGTGGACGGCGAGGTCTTCGGGCTTCATTTCAAGGAAGCGCTGTATGTGGGCCGCGGCGCCAAAGCGCTGCAGTTCCGCTCCCTGGACCCCGCCATTCCCGCGAAGTTCTATATCAACTCGGCCCCGGCGCACCAGGCCTACCCGCACAAGAAGGTCACCCGCAAGGAGGCGGCCATCGTCGAGCTGGGCTCCCTGGAGACGGCCAATCACCGGGTGATCAACAAGCTGCTGGTGAACGGCGTGGTGACGACCTGCCAGCTGCAGATGGGCATGACGGAACTGAAGCCCGGCAGCGTCTGGAACACCATGCCCGCCCATACCCATGACCGGCGCATGGAGGCGTATTTTTATTTCGAGGTGCCGGAGGGCCAGGCCGTCTGCCATTTCATGGGGCCGACCGCGGAGACCCGGCACCTCTGGCTGCAGAACGAGCAGGCGGTGATCTCTCCCCCCTGGTCGGTGCATGCCGGCGCCGGCACCTCCAACTATACCTTCATCTGGGGCATGGCGGGAGAAAACCTGGATTACGACGACATGGACAAGTGCGCGATCCCCGACCTGCGCTGAACGAACGCCTCACCGGCCCCCAGGGGCCCAAACCGAAGACATGATACTGGATCAATTCAATCTGCAGGGAAAAACGGCGCTGATCACGGGCGCCACCCACGGGCTGGGCATGGCCATGGCCAAGGCGCTGGGCCAGGCCGGCGCGACGATCGTCATCAACGGGCATTCCTCCCGGGAAAGGATAGAGGCCGCCCTGGCCGAATACCGGGGCGAGGGGCTGCAACCCCGGGGCTACCTGTTTAACGTGACTGATGAAGGAGCGGTGCAGGCCCATGTCGCCCGCATCGAGGAAGAGGTGGGGCCCATCGACATCCTGGTCAACAATGCGGGCATCATCAAAAGGATCCCCCTGGAGGACATGCCCCTGGGAGAATGGGAAGAAGTGATCCGCACGGACCTGACGGCCCCTTTCATCATGGCCCGCGCCGTGGTCGGGGGCATGATGAAGCGCCGCGCCGGCAAGATCATCAATGTGTGCTCCATGATGAGCGAGCTGGGCAGGGATACGGTCGGCGCCTATGCCGCCGCCAAAGGAGGCCTGAAGATGCTTACCCGCAGCATGGCCACCGAGTGGGCCCGCTATAATATCCAGGTCAACGGCATCGGTCCGGGCTATTTCGCCACCAGCCAGACGGCCCCGCTGCGCGTGGCCGGCAATCCCTTTCACGAATTTATCGTTCACCGCACGTCGGCTGGGCGCTGGGGCGAGCCCGGCGAGCTGGGCGGCGCCGTGGTCTTCCTGGCTTCGGCGGCCGCAGACTTCGTCAACGGCCAGATCCTGTATGTGGACGGGGGCATCCTCGCTACCATAGGACGGCCTGCCGGTTCCTGACCGGGTGGCTGGCAGGAACAGCGGGTAAAATCAGTGTTCTACTTTCTCGGAGCCGCCGGCATGGCGGAAGATGGCTTTCAGCGTGGATGCACGGGGGCTGTAACGGACCTCGTCGAGGCGTTTGAGTACATCGGTGAATGCGTTCCGGTCGTCTGTGAAAGCGGGCCCTTCGGCGGGTTCAGGGACCGGTGGCTGGCCGGCGCCGTCTTCGTCCCCGGACGCAGGGGTAGCCACTATGGATTTTTCGCGGGTAACATTGTTCATGAGCAGGTGTTTTTTTATGTTTTAAGGAAAGCATCGACTGGTGTTATTTCCTTAAAACGGCTTGACACTCCATGTATTGCCCAATGTAGCAAAAAAAAGCCGCCCCGCCAAATCTTTCTTGGGGCTATTCCTCCGCCCCGGCGCTGTCCCCCTCGGCTATGACGAAAACATCTTCCCCCTCCCTTTTCATGAGATATTGTTCCCGCGCGAACTTCTCCAGCTTGGCCGGGCTGGAGCGCAGGGCCTGCAGGTCCTTGTCGGCACGGCTGATCTCCTGCTCCAGGTAGGCTTTCTGGACCCGGAGCCCGTGCAGCTGCACCCGGTAGCGGATCTGGGTGATCAGGTCGTTGCGGTCGAAGAAGATGATCCATACCGCGAAC
>CBINPH010000178.1:0-7138 GCA_966252445.1 uncultured Chitinophagaceae bacterium
CCGTTTTGGCCTCGGTCCATTTGTGCTGCTGCATGTAGGCCTTGCCCAGCTGGGCCAGCGCCGCGCCCTTGGTGGGCCTGCCCACGTTGGGGTCCTCCCACTGCGGGGGCAGCACCGCGGCGGCTTCCGTCAGGTCCTTTTCCACCTGCGCCCAGACCTCGTTGACGGTATGCTGCTCGGGCAGGTCGTCCGGCTTGGAAGGTTCCAGCACGATGGGCACGTTCTCCCAGAGCACGGCCAGGTAGTAATAATAAAGCCCGCGCAGGAATTTGGCCTGGGCGAGGAGGCGCTCCTTTTTCTGGTTGTCGGCAAAAGGGATGTCGGGAACATAGGCCAGCACCTGGTTGCAGCGGTAGATGGCCTTGTAGCAGTCCCTCCACGTGTTCACGTTGCCTTCCCAGAAATTGTAGTTGACGTACTGGAAGCGGGTCCAGTCCCCCAGCTCTATCCAGGGGCTTTTGGAAAAGCCCTCGTCGGAGGTCAGGTCCAGCCGGAAATAGATCCAGCGGTTGAAGCCACCGTTCTTGTAGAACATGGCGTATATGGCGTTCACGCCCTGCTCCGCGTCCTTTTCGGTCTTCCAGAACTCATCCACCGTGATGGTATTGGGGTTCTTGACGTCCAGCAGGTCCTGGTTGCAGGCCGAGAGGGCCAGCAGCATCACCGGGAGCAGCAGGTGCCTCTAGCGTAACTTTTTCATGTCTTCAGGTATTAGAGGTTAAAAGCCGAATTGCAGGCCCACGGAATACGTTTTCAGGTTGGGGAAGGCGCCATAGTCGTATCCCCGCTCCCAGATGGACTTGTTGACGAACTCCGGGTCCAGCCCCGAATAGGGTGTGAAGGTCAGCAGGTTCTGCCCCGACACGGTGATCTGCGCATTGCTGAAGCCCACACTCCGGAGCCAGTCCGAAGGCAGGTCGTAGGACAGGCTGACGAACTTGAGGCGGGTGAAGCTGCCCTTTTCCAGCCAGCGCTCGGTGTCGCCGCGCGAGTTCAGCGTGGTGCCGTAATACGCGCGGGGCACGTCCGTGTGGGGGTTTTCCGGCGTCCACGGCTGTATGCCCTTGCGGTAGTTGGAGTTGTCGTCGAAGCGGTCGGTAACGCTCTTGGGGCCGTTGAACACCGTGGCGCCGTAAGAGCCAAACCAGGACATGGAAAAAGAGAACCCCCGGTAGGTGGCCCCGGCGTTCAGCCCTACCTCGAAATCGGGCCAGGGGCTGCCCACGACCGCCTTGTCGGCGTTGGTAATCTGCCCGTCCCCGTTGTTGTCGCGGAAGCGGATGTCCCCGGCCTTGGCGTCGGGCTGGATCACCTGGCCTTCTTTGTTCTTATACGCCTGCACTTCCTCGTCGCTCTGGAACAGGCCATCGGTCTGCAGGACGTACCACATGCCTATGGGCTGGCCCAGCTCCGTCACTGTATTGCCCACATAGATGTTGTTCCTGTTGTATCCCAGGAGGATCACCTTGTTGTTTGTCTTGGTGAAGTTCAGCGTGGCGTTCCAGGCCAGGGGGTGGCGGCCGTCGCGGTAAGTCGCCGACAGCTCGAAGCCCGAATTGCGCAGGGTGGCGGCGTTGACCACGGGGTTGCCCCCGTCGTTGCCGGTGGTGATCGCGATGGGCATGCTGGTCAGCACGTCGCGGGTCTCGGCGACGAAATACTCCGCGCTGAGGCTGAGGCGGTCTTCCATTAGCGTGGCGTCGACGCCGTAGTTCTGCTCGGCCATGCGCTCCCATTTGAGGTTGTTGTTCACGAGCTGCACCTGGGTGCCGCCGGCTTCCACATGCTGGTCGCGTCCCATGGCGATGGTGGAAAAAGTATTGATGGTGGCCAGGTAATCCCAGTAGCCGATGTTGCTGCTGCCCAGCACGCCGTAGCTGGCGCGCAGCTTCAGGTCGCTGATGCCGGGCACATTGAAAAAGTCTTCCTTGGAGATGCGCCAGGCGCCCGATACGGAAGGAAAGTTGGCCCAGCGGTGCTGGGGGCTGAGCCTGGAGCTCCCGTCGCGGCGGATGACGGCGTTCAGCAGGTATCTCTCGTCGTAGTTGTATTCCAGACGGCCCAGGTAGCTGAGCAACACGGCGCGCTGCAGGAAGCCGCCGGTCTGCGGCTCATTGCCCTGGTCCAGGACCGGGTAGTAGGTGCCCGAGGAGGGGTTCTGCAGGATGTTGCGCTTGGTGCCCCAGATCTGCCCGTAGTCATCCCGCTGGTAGGTCTGTCCCACCACGAGCGTGAGGCCATGCTTGTCGAAGCTCTTGTCGAAGGTGAGGGTGTTCTCCACCAGCCCCGACTGCCAGCGCGCCCGGTTCTCGTTGGCGATGGCGGGGTCATAGGCCTGGTTGAGGGTCCAGTTGCCTTCTTTGCGCAGGTAGGTATAGTGGTCGTTGCTGGTCTCGTAGCCCAGGTTCAGGCGGTATTTCAGGAAAGGGAAGAGCTGCAGCTCGGCCCATATATTGCCGCGTATGCGGAAGTTTTCGTTGCTGCGGTCTTCCAGGTTGGCGATGGCCAGGGGATTGGTGCCGAAGGTCCGGGCCTGCTTTTCATCCCCGTAGCCGTAGCCGCCGGGATGCGTGGAGTCGTACACCGGTATGGTGGGCAGAAGCCGCACCACATCGATGATGGGGTTGCCCGACATTTCATCGGACTTGGCGTTGGTGATGGCCAGGTTCTCGCCCAGGCTGAGTATGCCTTTTTTGCCCGTCGTATTCACCCGCAGGCTGTAGCGGTCGAAGCCGGTGCTGATCACCGTGCCCTTGTTGCCGAAGTAGCCGGCCGACACCAGAAAGGTACCATGCTCGCCACCACCGGAGAAACTGAGGTTGTAGTCCTGCATCGTGCCGGTGCGGAAAGCCACATCCTGCCAGTCCGTGTTCACCGCCGTGTTCAGGTCCTGGTGCGGCACCCCGGCATTATCATAGGCCATGTAGTTCAGGCGGGTGAATTCTTCCGTTTGGGCCAGGCTGTAGCGGGGTATGGTCTGCCAGCTCGTCTTCCCGGAGAAGGCGATCTTCATGGGTCCGGCCTGTCCTTTTTTGGTGGTGATGATGATCACCCCGTTGGCGGCGCGGGAGCCGTAGATGGCGGCGGCGGAAGCGTCCTTGAGGATCTGCACCGACTCGATGTCGTCGGGGTTAAAATCCCTGTTCGCCGTGCTGATCATCCCGTCGATCACATACAGGGGGTTCGTGTTGAAGACGTTCTTTGAGCCGCGGATCTCGATCTTGGCTTCCGATCCCGGCTGGCCGCCGCCCCGCACATTGATGCCGGAGGCCAGGCCCTGCATGGCTTCCGCCAGAGTGGTGGCCTGCCGCTGCTTCACAGCGTCGGTGTTGACCACCGAGACGGCGCCGGTGAGATCCTTTTTCTTCTGGGTGCCGTAGCCCACCACCACCACTTCGTTGAGGCCGGTGGAGGAGGTCTGCAGGCGCACGTCGATGCTGGTCCTGTCGCCCACGGCCTGCTCCTGGGTGTCGTAGCCGATGTAGGAGAACACCAGGACGGGGTCGGGGGAGGACACGCTGATGCGGTAGCGTCCGGCGGCGTCCGTGGTCACGCCTTCGCCGCTGTTTTTCACGCTGACCGTGACCCCGGCCAGGGCTTCGCCCGCGGCGTTGGTCACCGTGCCGCTGACCTCCTGGGTCGCCTGCGCGGCAGCCAGGGTATAAAAGCCGAGCAGCAGGCAGGCGAGGAGCAGTCCCCGCAGCGAGCGGGGCCCTCCGCTGGCGGCGTGTGCGTGTCGCAGCGCGCCGTCCTTTGCATGGGTAGTCTTTCGTTTCATAAACGACATGTTGTTTTGGTGAACGGGTGGAAACAGGCACACGGGCAGCCTCCGGCGGGAGCGCCATTATACCTGTCCCAAAGAAAATCCTAATAATTTTTTCCATCCTTCCATATCGTCTCAAAATGGCGGCATTATGTGTCAATCCCATCCGGAAGGCTGGGATTTCCCTTTATCTTTGGCGGAAACCCGGGTTTTGAAAAGCGCGTTCGTTCTGGCATGGCTGTGGGCGGGCATGGCCTTGGCCGCAGGGCCGGCATGCGCGCAACCGCACTATTTCCGCCACTACCAGGTGGAGGAGGGCCTGTCCAACAACGCCGTCATCTGCAGCCTGCTGGACCGCCGCGGCTTCCTGTGGTTCGGGACCAAGGACGGGCTGAACCGTTTTGACGGCTATACCTTCAAGGTTTTCCGCCACGATACAGAGGACTCCTGCAGCCTGGGCAGCGATTTCATCACCAGTCTGTACGAGGATGCCGCGGGCGGGCTCTGGGCGGGCACCGAGCAGGGCCTGTACCGCTACGACCCGGCCACTGAACATTTTGAGGAGCTTCCGCAGGGGCCGGTCAACGAGGTGCGCATCATCACCGGCGACGGGCGGGGAGGGCTCTGGTTCATCGCCGGCCTGCAGCTGTTCCGCTACAATCCCGGGCAGGGTGGGCTGCGCGCCTTCCCCCCGGAAAAATATTTCCAGGCCACCTCCCTGGCGCGCACGGCGGCAGGGCATCTGTGGATCTCCACCGCGGACGGGCGCCTGCTCCGCTACGACGAGGCCGCCGACCGCTTCGAGGCCACGGACCTGTTCAGCCATTCCCCCGAGCCGCCCTCGCGCTGGATCGAAAAGATCTTCGACACGGGCAAGGGCTTCCTCCTGGTGGGCACCTCCAACCAGGGCGTCAAGCTCTTCGACCTGCGCAACGGCAGCTACCGCGACATTCTGACCTACAACGAGGACAAGACCGCGATCTTCGCCCGCACTTTCGCCCGCTACGGCGCCGACGAATACTGGATCGGCACGGAGTCGGGCATCTTCATCTACCACCTGAACGACGATCGCTGGGAGAACCTGCAGAAACATTACAACGACCCCTATTCCCTGTCGGACAACGCCGTCTACACCTTTTGCCGGGACCGGGAGGGGGGCATGTGGGCGGGCACCTATTTCGTGGGGCTGACCTACTATCCCCGGCCCTAGGTGCTCTGCGAAAAGTACTTTACGCAGGTGGGAGAACACGACCTCAGCGGAAACGCCGTCCGCGAGATCTGTCCTGACCGCTACGGCAACCTGTGGATCGGGACGGAGGACGGGGGCCTCAACCGCCTGGACCCCGCCAGCGGTCGCTTCACCGTCTTCCGGCCGGACGGCCGTCCCGGCAGCCTGGCCAACCGCAACATCCACGGGCTGCTGATCACCGGCGACACCCTGTGGGCCGGTACTTTCGAACACGGCCTGGACCTGCTGGACATCCGCAGCGGCCGGGTGTTCCGCCATTACGCCGCCGGCACCGGGCCCAGGGACCTGAAGAGCAATTTCATTTACAGCATATACCGCAGCGCCAGCGGCGAGGTGCTGCTGGGCACGGCGAGGGGCCTCTATGCCTGGCGCCGGGACGGCAGCGGCTTCCGGCGGCTCGAGGCCTTCCCCGACGCTTTCTATACGGCGCTGTTCGAGGAGGACGACGGCACCCTCTGGGCGGGCACCTACCGGGAAGGGCTATACGTTTTTAATCCCCGCAGCGGGGAAAAAATGGCCTTCTCCCATCATGCGTCGCAGCCGGGCAGCCTCAGCAACAACCGGGTGAACCGGATCTTCCAGGACAGCGAAGGGCATATGTGGTTCGCCACGGAGGGCGGCCTCTGCCGCCTGAACCCGGACCGGCGCAGTTTCACCCGCTTCACCACCCGCGACGGCCTGCCCAGCAACGTGGTCTACGCCATGCTGGAAGACGATGACAAAAACCTCTGGGTGAGCACTTCCCGGGGCTTGCTGCGCTTCGGGTTGCGCGACGGATCCATGAGGGTGTTCTCCAAAGAGAACGGCCTGCTCAGCGACCAGTTCAACTACAACTCCGCCTACCGGGACAGCAGCGGGCGCATGTATTTCGGCTGCGTCAAGGGCATGATCAGCTTCGATCCCGGCGAATTCCTGCAGAGCCGCTATACGCCGCCCGTCTACATCACGGGCTTCCAGGTCTACAATGAGGAGCCCGGCATAGGGGTGGAGGGCTCTCCCCTGAAGCGATCCGTCCTGCTGACCGACACCCTGGTGCTGCGGAACAACCAGTCCACCTTTTCCATCGATTTCGCGGCCCTGGGCTATACCTCCCCGGAGATGACGCAGTATGCGTACCTGATGGAAGGGCTGGACGAGGACTGGACCTACCTGAAGACCAACCGCAAGGCCTACTTCACCAAGCTGCAGCCGGGCCACTATGTCTTCCGCGTGCGCGCCACCAACAGCAGCGGGGTCTGGAACCAGGCAGAGCGCCGCCTGGTCATCCATATCCTGCCGCCTTTCTGGAGAAGCCGCGGCGCCCTGCTGCTGTATGCGTTGCTGGCCGGCCTGGCGACCTGGCTGGGCGTACGCAGCTATCACCGGCGCCTGGAGGAGCGCAACGCGCGGCGCCTGGAGCGTATGGAATACGAGAAACAAAAGGAGGTGTACCGGGCCAAGATGGAATTTTTTACCAATGTGGCCCATGAGATCCGCACCCCCCTGACCCTCATCAAGGGTCCCATGGAAAAGATCATCCGCCGGGCCGAAGAGGTGCCACAGATCAAAAACAACCTGCGGATCATGGAGCGGAACACCGAGCGCCTGCTGGCCCTGACGGGGCAGCTGCTGGACTTCCGCCAGACGGAAACCGGGGGCTTCAGCCTCACCTTCGTCCGGGCCGACCTGGTGGCCTTGCTGAAGGACGACATGCTGCGCTTCAAGCCGGCGGCGGACCGGCGCAACATACGGCTGAAGGCCCACTGGCCCGCCGGCCCCTGTTATGCCTGCATAGACGTAGAGGCGTTCCATAAAATCATCAGCAACCTGCTGGACAACGCCCTCAAATACGGCCGCTCCAAGGTGCTGCTGACCCTGAGCGATTCCGACCCGCAGGACAGCCACTGCTGCATCCAGGTAAAAAGCGCCGGGGAGCCCATACCCCCGGAGATGGGCGAACGCATCTTCGAGCCTTTCTTCCGGCTCAAGGACACCCATGCCTCCGGCACGGGCATAGGGCTGGCCCTGAGCCGCTCGCTGGCGGTGCTGCACAAGGGCGTCCTGTTCCTGGACAGGGAGGAAGAGGGAATGAAAGTGTTTACCCTGAGGCTGCCGCGGCGGCAGGAGTCCTGAGCGCCGCAGCGGTA
>CBINPH010000179.1:0-7036 GCA_966252445.1 uncultured Chitinophagaceae bacterium
GAAGGGTTCACGATCTACCGTACGCAGTTTGACCACGGGATCAAGAATGTGAGGCTGGCCCTCGACGACAGGGGGCGCATCAGCGGGTTGGCCATCCGGGATGTGCCGCCCCCGGCGAAGGCCGGGCCCGTGTCGTCGAACAATCCCCTGCGCAACGCCATCGACAGCCTCGTGGAAAAAACCGTGCGCCCTTATGTACATCAAGGCCCGGCCACCGGGCTGGCCGTTGGGGTGCTGTATATGGGGAAGACTTATGTGTACGGGTATGGCACGACGGGGCAGGGTGACCGTGTGCCGGACGGGCACACGCTCTTCGAAATCGGGTCCATCACCAAGACCTTTACGGCCACCCTGATAGCTGCCTGTGCGGCACGCGGTATCTGTGCACTGGAGGACCCCGTATCCAGGTATCTGCCTTCAGCGCGTGGCCTGGAGAAAGCCGGCGTGCCGGTAACCTTGCTGACACTCGCTAACCATACCTCGGGGCTGCCCCGCTTGCCCTCCGACCTGTTCACGCCCGCCCACGCCGGAAGGGGTGATGATCCCTACGCCCGCTACGACTCCCTGAGCCTGGATGTCTTCCTGGATACCGCAATACTCCGCTCCACGCCGGGAGAGCATATGGTATACTCCAACCTGGGCTTCGGCATGCTGGGCAGGGTGCTGGAACGTCTCAGCGGAAAGCCTTACAACGTGGTGCTGCAGCAGGAGCTCTGTGGCCCGCTGGGCCTGACAGAGACGAGCCAGCACTTGGACAGCCTGCAGCGCCGCCGACTGGCTGTGGGCCATAACGCCGAAGGTGCTGTCGTGCGTCATTGGCATTTCCAGAGCATGGCTGCCTGCGGGGCCCTGCGTTCCTCCGTCACGGATCTTTTGCGCTACCTGCAGGCGCATATAGAGGAGGGTCATCCGGATCTCGACGCCGCCTTCCGGCGTTGCGAGTTGATCAGCCACCGGGAGCTCGGGCAGGCCATCGGGCTGGGCTGGTTCGCGGTCCGCGGCCTGCCCGGGGCTTACTGGCACAACGGAGGCACGGGGGGATTCCGCACCTATGCGGCGTACAACCGCGCCCAAAAGGTGGCAGTGGTCCTCCTGTCCAGCACGTCGCTGCCTGTTGACCAGCAGGGCGATGAACTGCTCAGGACCCTGTCCGCCACCCCATGAGCGGCAGGTCGCTGATGACGAACAGGCACCGGCCGCAACCTGCCCAGCGCTTTTACCACGAACCCTACGCATGCCGGGATGTGTATGGTCAGCATGAAGGGCATAAGCGCTGCAAATTTTTTTGCCGTGTAGTGCCTTGCCTTTCGCGGGCCAGCCCGGTTGCGCGGGTTTCCCGGGATGTTCGGGGCACGGCGCATCTGGAGACATGGTTGGGTTTTGCCGGACAGCCATGGCGCACATTTTTCCTCCATACGCCGCCTGCTCGGGGAACAACCGTTTTTACACCCTGGTCCTCGTCGCTGCATCAGGGATATCCGGGCACCGTTTGCTTTTTGATAGCCGGTGAAGGAAAGCCCGGCATAATGCTTATTTTTGAACCAACCAGTTTCCCGCACCATGCGTAAGATTCTATTGCTGTTCATGTCCATCCTTTGGATGTCCTCGGGCCTCCAGGCGCAGCCTGCACCGGCATGGAACGCTGCACAGATAAAGCTTCAGCTGGAAAAATTGCGTACGGTCGGCAGCGTATTGTATGTTGCTGCACATCCTGACGACGAAAACACCAGGCTGCTGGCCTACCTGGCCAACGGCAAGAAATACCGCACGGCCTACCTCTCCCTGACCCGGGGAGACGGCGGCCAGAACCTCATTGGGGATGAGCAGGGAGAGTATCTGGGCCTCATCCGCACCCAGGAGCTTCTCGCCGCGAGGAGAATAGACGGTGCAGAACAGTTTTTCAGCCGGGCCAACGATTTCGGCTTTTCCAAGAGCGCCGATGAGGCGTTCACCATTTGGGGCCATGACCGGGTGCTGGCCGACGCGGTATGGGTGATCCGCAAGTTCCGCCCCGACGTCATCATCTGCCGCTTCCCGGAAGACAGCCGGGCCGGCCATGGTCATCACTGGGCCTCAGCCATCATCGGCCACGAGGCTTTTCTCGCCGCCGGGGACCCCACCAAGTTCCCTGAGCAGTTGCGGTATGTAAAGCCCTGGAAGGCAAAACGCATTCTGTGGAACACCTTCAATTTCGGGGGCAACAACACCACATCTTCCGATCAGTTCCGGATCGACGTGGGCGGTTACAATCCCTTGCTCGGGAAAGGCTACGGGGAGATCGCCTCGGCGAGCCGCTCCATGCACAAGAGCCAGGGCTTCGGAGCCTCCTTGTCTTACGGCCATTCCTGGGAATATTTCCGGACCATTGCCGGAGAGGCTCCCCGGTCCTCGCTGATGGATGGGGTAAACACGTCCTGGTCCCGGGTGGAGGGCGGAGCGGCGGTGGATGCCGGCGTGGCTGCAGCTCTGAAGAGCTACGACATGGACAACCCGGCCGCCATCGTTCCCCAGTTGCTGAAGATCAGAAAAGCGATCACGGCGACGGCGGACAGTGCCTGGAAGGCGGTCAAGCTGAACGAGGTAGACAGGCTGATCGCCGCCTGTGCGGGCCTGCGCCTGAATGCCGTCGTGGGCACACCCTATGTGGCTGCCGGCGCCTCGCTGGAGGTCCGGGCGGAAGCCATCAACAGGAGCACCGTGCCGGTCACCTGGCGGTCGGTCACGATTTGCGGCAAGGACTATACGCTGGGAGACCCCTTGCCCGACAATGATATGCAGCGGAAAAATTACCAGCTGACTTTGCCGGACAGCCTGCCCATTTCGCAACCCTATTGGCTGCTGGCGGAACATCCCCAGGGCTATTATCAGATACCGGCCCAACAGTGGGTAGGCCTCCCCGAAAACCCGCCATCCCTGGAAGCGGTATTCCACCTGACGATAGACGGCGAACCCCTGGAGGTTACCCGCCCGCTGACCTACGTCCACGTGGATCCCGTGCGGGGAGAACTGCACGATCCGCTGGTGGTGGCGCCTGCCGTGACCGCCAATGTGGAAAACGAGGTGTATGTGTTTACCGGGACGGACACCCAGCAGGTGAGGGTCAAACTGAAGGCCTTCCGCGAGGGCCTCTCAGGCACGGTACACCTGACCGCCCCTGCCCACTTCCGGGTGCAGGATAATGACCAGGCCTTTACCCTGTCCCGGAAAGGTGACGAAGCCCTGTTGACCTTCGCCCTGGCCCCGTCAGCGGCCGTGACCGGCTCTTCCAACCAACGGCTGCAGGTGGAGGTACATGCCGCCGGGGCCACCTGGAGCCGGGGACTCAGCATCATTGCGCATGACGCCATACCGACCATCACCGTCTTCCCGCCGGCGGCGGCGAGGCTGGTGTCGGTGCCGCTGAAGACCTCCGGTCACCGGCTGGGCTACATCATGGGTGCCGGCGACAAGGTGCCGGAAGCGCTGCGCCAGGTGGGGTACAGCGTGACCCTGCTCAGCGACGAGGACCTGGCCAAAGGAGATCTCCAGGCCTTTGACGCCATCATCGCCGGCGTGCGGGCGTACAATGTCCGGGACAGGCTGCAGTACGTGCAGCCACGCCTCATGGCGTATGTCCGCCAGGGCGGAACCTATGTCGTCCAGTACAACAAAAACGGCGCCCTGGTCGCCGACCCGGGTCCATATCCTTTCCGGGTCACGCGGGACAGGGTGACCGAGGAAGATGCCGCCGTCAAGGTGCTGCTTCCCGACGATCCGGTGATGACCACGCCCAACAAGATCACCCCCGAGGATTTTGACGGATGGATACAGGAGCGGGGCCTGTATTTCGTGGATGGTGCTGACGCCAAGTACCGCAAGCCGCTGTCCATGCACGACAAAGGGGAAGCTCCCCTGGACGGCTCGCTGATCGTGGCCCAATACGGGAAGGGTAAATACGTATATACCGCGCTGGATTTCTTCCGGGAACTGCCCGCAGGCATTCCCGGTGCTTTCCGGTTATTTGCGAACCTGATCGCCCGGTAGCGCAGAACGATGCATAGCGACGATAAACAGCAACGATGAACGGAAAGCAAAAAGATCAGACGCCCAGGTTATGGCTGAGCGGAGGTACCTGCATTGTGATTGGCCTATTGCTGAGCCTGCTGCTCCGCAATGTAAAGATCGGCCTGGCCATCGGGCTGGCCCTCGGCCTGCTCAGCGGAAGCCTCTTGTCCAGGCGCCGGCCGAAGTCCTGATCAAAACACTGGCCTCATGAGCAGCGACCATCTACAGGCAAAAGACAAGGAAAACGGCGGGAGGCCGCCGGTCTTCCGCACCTGGCCGGTGTTCTACGCCGTCGTCATCGGCTGGCTGGCGCTGCTTATCGTGTTTTTTTATCTGTTCACCCAATATTTTTCATGAGCCTGTTCGACTGGGTAGTCCTGATCATCACGCTGGGCGGGATCATCGTTTACGGGGTGATCCGGGGCCGAGGGCAGCGGGACATGGACACCTATTATCTCGGGAACAGGTCCATGCCCTGGTACGTGATCCTGCTTTCCATCATGGGCACGCAGGCCAGCGCGGTGACTTTTCTGTCCGGCCCCGGCCAGGCCTTCACCGATGGCATGCGCTTCGTGCAGTACTACTTCGGCCTGCCCCTGGCCATGGTGGTGCTGTGCGTGACTTTTGTGCCCATCTTTCACAAGTTGAAGGTGTTCACCGCCTATGAGTTTCTGGAGCATCGTTTTGACGTGAAAACCCGGGTGCTGACCTCGTTGCTGTTTCTTCTGCAGCGCGCCTTGTCCACCGGCATCAGCATTTATGCGCCCTCCATCATCCTGTCCTCCCTGCTCGGCTGGGACATCTACTGGACCAATATATTCATGGGGGGGCTGCTGATCATCTATACGGTCGCAGGCGGTACCCGCGCCGTCGCGTATACCCAGAAGCATCAGTTTTTCATCATTTTCGCCGGCATGTTCCTGGCCGGCTCCATGGTGGTCAAGCTGCTGCCCGGCGATGTCAGCTTCGGCGACGCCCTGCATGTCTCCGGCAAGCTGGGCCGCCTGAACGTCATTGTCACCGATTTCGACTGGAAGGACAAGTACAACATATGGAGCGGCGTCATTGGGGGCTTCTTCCTGGCCTTGTCGTATTTTGGCACCGACCAGTCGCAGGTGGGGCGTTATCTCGCCGGACGCTCCGTATCGGAGAGCCGTACCGGCTTGCTGATGAACGGGCTGGTGAAGGTGCCCATGCAGTTCCTCATCCTGCTCATCGGCGCCCTGCTTTTCGTCTTTTACCAGTTTTACAGCGCGCCCGTGCTGTTCAACAAAGCTCAGGTGGAACAGGTCCACCGCAGCCCATACGCGGGGGAGTTGCAGGCCATAGAGCAGCGATACGATACCCTGGCGACCCGTAAACGCGCGCAGGTGCAGCAGATGATCACCGCCCTGCATGCGGATGACGAGGACCGCGAAGCGCAGCTGAGGACATCCCTGGAGCAGGCTCAGCGCCAGGATGCCACGCTCCGAAAGCAGGCGAAGGCGGTGATCCTCAAAGCCGATCCGTTGGCCGATACCAACGACACAAACTACATCTTTCTGTACTTCGTGTTGGAAAAGTTGCCCAAGGGCCTTATCGGCTTGCTCATCGCCATCATTTTCCTGGCGGCATGGGGTTCCATCGCGGCCGCGCTGAACGCCATGTCGTCGACGACCATCGTCGACATCTATAAGCGCCTTTTCAGGCGCGAAGCGGCGGATGGCCATTACCTGGCGGTGTCGCGCTGGTGCACCCTGGGCTGGGGCACTTTCTGCATCCTCGTGGCGCAGTTCGCCAACAAGATGGGCAGCCTCATCGAGGCCGTCAATATTCTGGGCTCCCTTTTTTACGGGACCATCCTGGGCATTTTCGTCGTGGCGTTTTATTTCAAGCGCCTGCGGGGCAGTGCCGTGTTTGCCGCCGCCCTCATCACGGAAGGCATCATCGTCTACATATACCTCATCGATATCATTTCTTTTCTCTGGCTCAATGTCATCGGTTGCGCCGGGGTCGTGCTGATCGCCTGGCTCTGGCATGGGCTGACGCCTGCCCGCCTCAGGGGAGGGGCCGGCGCAGCGGATCCCTGAGGCCGTCACGGCGCCGGCTGCAGCTTCAGGAGGACCGGGCCGTCCGCTACCCCGTAATTACCGTCGACGGTGAATGTCAGGACATCACCGGTGGTGTATAAATGCCCGGTTCTTGCCGCATAATACCGGAAACTCAGCGATGTCGTCTCCGAGGCGCTCCCGTGGATGAGCAGGAAAAAAACCTGCTCGCCACCCACGGCGACGGGGACGCCTAACCCGCGGCATTCCTCTGCGGCAAAGGCGCCCAGTTCATCAGCAGCCTGTGCGGCTGCAGCCAGGTCGTCCGGCAGCCTGATCACGGCCGTCATGCTCGCCGGATATCGCCCGCTGCGGTCCACGACCCAGTGCGGAGGCGCTATCCGAGGATAGGTTTTGTGTTTCCGGCAGCCGCCGGCCCACAACAGGGTAAGGAAGATCAGGGCGCTTATCCAGGGCTTTTGCATAAACATGTTTTTGGTGTATGGGGTCGCCGGGTACGCCGGACGGGCCGGCGATCGCAGGAGGACAGGGAGGATGGGACCCGGCGGTCTGCCGGGCCGGGTGGCGAAAGCGTCCGGGCCAGGGTACTGCTGAAGGATCATTGCGGATTCATTTTGATCACTTTGAATACGCCGGATTGCTTGTCGACGAGCAGGCGGATGAAATACACGCCTGCCGGACAAGCCGTGCCGGCGCTGTTTCTTCCGTCCCAGGACGCTTCGAAGGAAGGCCCGGATACCTGCCGGCCCGGAAGCCTGCGCACCAGCCGCCCCCCGACGCTATAGACCGCCAGGTTGATGCGGTGCACCGCCTGTGGCCCACCTGTCAACATTATCCGCAGCGTCACCCGGTCGGTGAAGGGATTGGGAGACAGGCCGGCCTTCAGGCTGTCCCGGCCGAAATTCAGCATCAGGGGCGCTCCGAGGCCCCCCAGCCGGCTGTCG
>CBINPH010000180.1:0-7023 GCA_966252445.1 uncultured Chitinophagaceae bacterium
GGTAGGGCTTATTCAGCCCCATCTTGCCGAGGACCAGCTTGTTTGCTTCGGGGCGCACCCCCAAGTAGTGGTTTCCGAGCACGTCGTACAACGGCATCCGGAGCCGCCGCGTGATGGCCCGCAGGGTATCGAAACTGCCCAGTCCGTCGTTGATGAAGTCACCCAGGCTGAGGACGAAATCCACGCCCTGGGCATTGAAGACCTCCACCGCATGGGCCAGCTTGGCCGGAGAACTCCGGTAATGCCGGGTTCCCGAGGTGGCGCGGTCGGCGTACTGCACGTCGGTGACCACCCCAAAGGTGAACAGCGGCCTGCCGGCAGCGCTGTCCTGGGCACTTGCTCCCCGGGCGCCGAGGCTACACAGCCCGAAAAGCAGGAGACATAAATGTTTATGCATGGGCCTGAATTTTTGCGATCCTCAGCGCCGCCCGCTGTGGGACAGGGCCGTAGCCGGAATATCCTGCCTGGGCAGGTCCGGGCCGCTCCAGGCCCACTGCAGCTTTCCCTCCCCACCGTTCTCTTTCATGTAGAGCCCGAAAGGATGATAGCCCCGTTCCAGCACGATGCTGGCGCTGCGCTCCGTACCGGCGGCATAGCCATGGTCAGCGTCGATCAGGGTGGCGCCGTGCAGGCGCAGCAGGGCGCCTGCCCCTGCCCGCAGGTAGAATGTATAGGTGCCGGTGGCCGGTACCTGCAGCCACCCGTCATAGCGGACGACACCCCTGCCCTCGTTCCGGCCCTGGGGCCGGGGAACGATTTCCCGCCTGTCAGGCCGGCGGCCGGACAGCTGGGGTATCCAGGGAAAATCACCGGCAAAAAAGCTCCTTTCTATGCCGGCCGGGGGATGTCCCGTCTGCCGCAGCGCCGGCACCGGCGCCTGGTCATAGGGGCGGGCCGCCTCGCTGTCGGGGCGCCGCATCTGCAGGGCCAGGTCCTGCATGCGGCGCTGCAGACCGGCCATGGGCACCTGCCGCAGAGCGCCCCCGCGACCTCGAAGGCTGGCCGTTCCGCTGCCCGCCAGGTTGTGGGTCTGGCCCGGGTCCCGGACGGCATCGTAAATTTCAAAATCGTCCCCGGCGTCTTTGATGTCGTAGCGCACGCCTACATAATCGCCCAGGCGAAGCACCTGCATCTGGTTGCGGCGGCGTCCGCGGCGCGAAGCATCGAAATCCCGGAAGCTGGGGGTGGTGCCGGGATGAAAATATTCGATGTACAGGGGGCCGCGCCGCAGGCTGTCCCTGCCGCCGAGGGCAGGCAGCAGCGAGATGCCATCCATGCGGGCCGGCGCCGGCATGCCGGCCGCCGCGGTAAAGGTAGGCGCCCAGTCGTAAGCGATGGCGGGCATGGTCACCACCGTGCCGGCGGGAATATGCCCCGGCCAGCAGGCGATGGCGGGCATGCGGATGCCCCCTTCCCAGCTGTCCCGCTTGATCCCGTCAAAGGGGCCGTAGCTGCGAAAAAATGTTGGCCGGAACGGCACATATTGCTTGGGCAGATATGACTCGATGGAAGGACCATTGTCCGAGGTGTAGATCACCAGGGTGCTGGAGTCGATGTGCAAGTCCCGGAGCAGTTGCATCAGGTCACCCACGGCATCGTCTATGCGCCGGTTAGCCGTGGCGTAGCGTTTGTAGGTGTCGGGCCAGGGCTGCTCGGCCGTGGAAGGATCGTGGTCGGCATCGTAGGTGGCGCGGGCATAGTCGGGATGCATCCAGGCGTCGGGACGTCCTTCGGCGGTCGTGATCATGTGGCCGGGGACGCCGGTCCATTGCATGCCGCCTTGGAGCCCTCCCCCGCGCGGGTAAGCCTCGGTGGGCAGTTCCAGCACGGCATGCGGCGTATCGAAGGCCAGGTACAGGAAAAAAGGCTTGTCCCGGTCGGCGCCCCGCTCATGGTCGGTAATGTAACGTTTAGCCGCCGCCGTCCACAGGTCTGTAGTGTAGCATTTATCCAGCCCCGACACCACATTGGTGTAGTTCTCCCAGACCTCCTTGGGACCGTCATACAGGCCCTCCTTGGGATAATGCTCATGACCATCCTTGTGCCGGATATACCCGAAAAAATAGTCGAAGCCGCGCTTGAGGGGATGGGCAGGCCACTGCGGCGGGGGGACATGCAGTCCCTGCAGTCCCCATTTGCCGATGATGGCGGTGGAATACCCCAGGCGGCGCAGGGTCGAGGCCATGGTATAATTGTCCTCCAGCGCCTTGTCGAACTGGTTGTCCCGGACGTTGGCATGCCCCTGGCTCACCCCCAGCATGAGGGAGGACCGGGAGGGAGCGCAGACCGGGGCCGCACAGTAATACTGGGTCAGCATGGCCCCGCTGGCCGCCAGCCTGTCCAGCTGGGGAGAGCGCTCAAAGGGCTGGCTCCGGTCGCGGGCATCCCGGCGCAGGTTCTGGTAAAACGCGCCCAGGTCTCCGTAGCCCTGGTCGTCGGTGAGGATGAAGATGATGTTGGGGCGGCGGGCGGTATCCCCGCCCTGCCCCCGGGCGGGCCAGGCCAGCAAGGCCAGGGCGCAGCCGAACGGGACTATTCTCATGTAACCTCGGTCGTTTTGATACTGGGCATCGCATGGCGCGAGGCCTAAAAATTCGGGTTCTGGGTCAGGTTGGGGTTGAGCACGATCTCCTGCTGGGGTATGGGGAACAGGTAGTCCCGCCCGGGATCGAAATACCGCACCGCGCCGGCATAGACCAGGGTCTGAACGGCGCTCTCCCCACTGCGAATATACGTCATCCCCTGTACCGGGCCCTGCATCACCTGCTCGGCCGTACGCCACCGTCTCAGGTCGAAGAAACGGAGGCCTTCCATGGCGAGCTCCACTTCCCGCTCGTGGCGCACGATCTGCCGCAGTTCGGCCTGGGTCTTCCCCGGGGTGACGGGGGGCATGCCCACGTCGGGGCGCTGTCGGACCTGGTTGATGGCGTCGTATACGGAGGCGTCGAGCTCACCGAGCTCCACCTTCGCCTCGGCATACATGAGCAGCACATCGGCGTAGCGGATCAGGATGAAATCGGTTCCGCAGTTGCCCCTGTCGTTCAGGTCCTCCTCGTTGATGTACTTTTTCGTATTGAAGCCGGTCTTGGTGCGCAGGAAATCTACCTCGACCTCATCCGCGGTCCCGGAGCCGGGGCGTGGATCATATATTTTGCCGTTGTACATCTTGTCGCCCGGCACCTGGTCGGAAAATGAAGGCAGGAAGATGGTATACCTCAGCCTGGGGTCGCGGCCGGCGTACGGGTTCATCGGGTCGTAAGCCGGGTCGTCCGTTATCGGCAGGCCCTGTACCGTCTCATAGGCATCCACCAGCACCCTGGTGGGGCAGATGCCTACCCCGCCATTCATGCCCCGGGGGCCGTTGGCGTTGAAAAAATTGCTGGATGCTACGTCCTTGGCATATTCCCGGTCCAGGATCACCCCGCTGTTGTGCTCTCCCGCATAGCTGAAAAGCTGGGCGTAGGTGGGGTACAGGCTGTACACCTGCAGGTCGGTCACCGCCTGGGCGGCCTGGGCAGCCTGCTGCCAGCGTCCGGCATAGAGCATGGCCCGGGCTTTCATCGCCAGGGCGGCGCCGCGGGTGATGCGGCCCTGGTCATCCCCCGTGTACGCCGTGGGCAGTTGGGTGGCTGCGTCGGTCAGCTCCGCGGCGACAAAGTCCCATACCTCCGCCGCGGGCGTGCGGCTGACGCTGCGGGCCTCTTCCAGGCTGAGGGTCTGCGTGGCCAGGGGCACATCCCCGAACAGCATGACCAGGCGGGTGTAAAAGAAGGCCCGGATAAAGCGGGCCTCCCCTTTCAGGCGTGTCAGCAGCTCTTCACTCACGGTGGCGTCCGACTCCTTGACCTTGTCCACGTTCTCCAGGAAATAGTTGGCGGCGCGGATGGCCTTGTAGGCCCCTGTCCACTGGTTCTGGAAGAAATCGATGTCCGCGCTGGGCGCCCCCTTCTCGATATATTCCGACAGGGCGGAAGCGATGTTGTTGGTCATCCCTATGTCGGACAGCTGATCCCATTGCATCTCCGAGGTGCCCGGCAGGAAAGAATAGATGGCGTTGACGGCATTGACAGCATCCTTCTGGCTCTTCCAGAAGGTGGAGTTGCTCAGGGCGTTTTTGGGATAGGTGTCCAGCAGGTCCTGCTGGCAACCGGCCGCCAGCGTCAGCAGGCAGCAGGCGGTGAGGAAAATCTGTATGGATCGTTTCATGGCAGTAGTCGTTTTTAGAATCCTATGTTCAGTCCCAGCGAATAGGTTTTGAGCGGCGGGTAGATGGCGTCACGCCCGCTGGGCGTTTCCGCATCCATGCCCCACTCGTTCAGGCCGGAGAAAGTCAGCAAGTTGGTACCGCCTACATAGAAACGGACCTGCTGTATGCCCACTTTCCCGGTGAGGCTGCCGGGCAGGGTGTAGCCCAGCTGCAGGTTCTTCAGCCGCAGGTAACCCGCGTTCAGCACCCAGTAGTCCGAGGGCTCGGTATTCTTGTTGCTGGATTTCTGGGGGCGGGGGAAACGCGCATCCGGGTTGTCTTCGGTCCAGTAGTCCTTGCCGATGGCCAGGGTAAAGCCCTCCCAGCTGCCGTTCTCGATAAAGGCGCCCCAGAGCATCATGTCCTGGGAGCCCACGCCCTGGAGGAAGACGTTCAGATCGAAGCCCTTCCATTGCAGGTCCATGTTGGCGCTGTAGGTCCAGCGCGGGATGGTGGAGCCCAGGACGGTCTTGTCGCTGGCGGTGATGGCCCCGTCGCCGTTGCGGTCCACATACTTGATATCACCGGCCTTGGTGTCCGGATACAGGACGGGGTAGCCCTTGTCCAGCTCCTCCTGGGTGAACAGCCCGTCGGTCTGGTAGCCCCAGAGCGCGTCGATGGGCTGGCCTACCTCGCGGATGTAGCGGTCCTTTTCCTGGGAGAAATAGGGGCCTGTGCCCGCCAGGTCCAGGATCTTGTTGTGTACGTCGGAAAGGCCCAGGGTGAGGTTGTAGTGGACCTGGCCGATGGCGCTGCGGTGGATGATCTGCAGCTCCCAGCCCGTGTTCTGCACCTTCCCCGCATTGGTGGCCGCCGGATTGAGCCCCATGATGCCCGGTATGGGCAGGTTCAGCAGGATGCCGTTGGTCAGCTTCTTATACCAGTCAAAGGTCAGGCTGAGCTTGCCGTCCAGCATGGACATATCCAGGCCCAGGTCCGTCTGGGTGGTCATCTCCCAGTGCAGGTCCTGACTGGCCAGGTCCTGCTGCAGCACGCCGGTGACGGCCACGTTGTTGAAGTTGTAGTAGTTGCCGACGTTCAGGTTGTCGAAATACGTGTAGAGGGCGATGTTCTGGTTCCCGTTGCGCCCCCAGGAAGCCCGCAGCTTGAGCTGCTCTATGCGGCCCTTCAGGGGCTCCCAGAAGGCCTCTTCGGAGAGGCGCCAGGCCCCCGATACCGAGGGGAAGAAAGTGTAACGGTGTCCCCGGGGAAAGCGGGAGGATCCGTCATAGCGCATGTTGAATTCCAGCAGGTAACGCTGCGCATAACCATAGTGCACGCGGCCGAACAGGGAACGCAGGCCCCAGTCTGTATAGGAGCTGCTGATCTCCCGGCTGGTGGCTTCGCTCTGGCCCAGGGCCAGCAGGTCATTGTTGTAGAATTTCCGGCCCCCGGCATTGACGCCTTTCGCATCATAGTCGATGGTGGAATATCCGGCGAGCAGGCTGAGGTCATGGCGGCCCAGGGTACGGTCATAGGTCAGGGTGTTGTTCCAGGTCTTTTGCAGGGATTCGCTGCGCCGTTCCTCCAGGCTGTTGACATCGTTCTTTTTGAGCACCACGTCGGGGTTATAGTAATCGCGGATCTCGTAAGCCGGGGTCCGGACGAGGGCGGCGTTCTTGTCCAGGTCCAGCCCGTACTGGGTATGGAAGCGCAGCCCCGGGAGGATGTCCCAGTCGAGCTCCAGGTTGATGACACCGTTGTCGTTGGTAAACTGGGTGGACCCCACGATGTCGGGGTCGGACAGGGCCAGCAGGTTGTACCCCTGCTTGCTCAGCCCGTAGGTGCCGTCGGGATAGCGCGGCACGGCGAGCTGGGAGCTGTGGATCATCCGGTGGTACAGGTCATTGGCATTGGTCCTCATGCGGTCCTGGCGCCGCACCTTCAGGTCGGCCTTGGCCCTGAGCTTGCTGCTGAGCACAAAGGTGTTGTTCAGGCGGAGCTGGTACCGCTGCATATCATGGCTGGGATAGATGCCCTGCTGATCCATATAGCGGAGGCTCAGCAGGGAGTTCATCTTGTCGCTGCCTCCGGCGACGCTCAGGGAATGGCTCTGCCAGGGCGCGTTCTTGCGGATGACCTGGTTGAACCAGTCGTTGGGCAGGGGATATTTGAGCCGGTCATCCCCACGGACATAGTGCTCGATGTCTTCGTCGGAATACAGGGGGTTGCTGCCGCGGTTGCCGTAGGCTACATTTTGCAGGTTCATGTAGGAGCGGGTATCCAGGTGTTCCGGCACCGTGGCCAGGTTCTGGAAATCGATCCAGCCGTCGTAATGGACCCGGAGGTCGCCGGCATGGCCCCGCTTGGTGTTGATCAGCACGACGCCGTTGGCCGCGCGGGAGCCGTAAATGGCCGTGGAGGCCGCATCTTTCAGCACAGACACGGAGGCGATCTCGTTGGGGTTGATGTCATAGGCGCTCTGTTCGATGCCGTCGACGATGACCAGGGGGGCATTCTGCTGGTTGAGCGTGGTGATACCCCGTATGTTGAAGCTGGCGTCCGAGGCGCCGGGCTCGCCGCCCTGGTCCCATACGGTTACCCCTGGTGCCAGGCCCTGCAGGGCCGTGGTCAGGTTGGGGGCATGCCGCTCGGTCAGCTTTTCCGTGGAAATGGTGGAGACCGCCACGGTCAGGTTGCCTTTCTTCTGGGTGCCGTAGCCGACGACGACCAGCTGGTTGAGGCCGGTGGCCGTGGCGGCCATCCTGATCTGCAGGGTGCTGCGCCCCTGCAGGGGTATGCGCTGGCGGTTATAGCCCAGGTAAGACACCAGGAGG
>CBINPH010000181.1:0-7012 GCA_966252445.1 uncultured Chitinophagaceae bacterium
CAGGTCCTGTTTACCGCCAGGCAGACGAACTAGGCTGGCGGTGTAAAGGAAATCTACTATTCCAATGGAGGCACCCTTAACCTCGACACGAACAAGATATCGCCGGAGGGAGGACTGACGGAAAAATATGCCGCCGATATGCATATGAAGCCCTTCCTGCTGCCGGAAATGTCCCTGCAGGAAATGGCGCAGAAGGTATCTACCGATGCCAATACCGGCAGCGACCCGCTCACGCTGAACCACGTCCGCAACTGGATGGAGTGTGTACGGAGCCGGAAACAGCCTCATGCGCCCATCGAAGCCGGCTATAACCACGCCATTGCCGTGATCATGGCCAACGCCGCTTACCGTACCGGGGAGAAGGTGACCTTTGATGACGAGCACCAGGAGGTGCTTGCAGGTGGAAAACCCTTCAAACCCTTCTAAGGAGGACCCCACCAGCTTACTTCAACGCATGGCCGCGGAGACAATGCGTTTCCGCGGTTATTGACGGCCCATAATATTTGCCCTATGATGCATTTGCCGCACGCCGCCTGGACGCTGCTCCTGGCTCTTCTGCCTGCCAGCCTCCTGGCCCAGGCGCCCGTAGACGTCAAGCCGTTGCCCGACGAACAAAAGGTAGCGGTACGTATAGACGGAAAGCCGTTTACCGAATTTCTCTATGCCGACAGCATGGAAAAGCCGATCCTCTATCCCCTGCGCGCAGCCAGCGGCAACATCGTCACCCGTGGGTTCCCCCTGGCGCCGAGGCCGGGCGAGCGGACGGATCATCCCCACCATGTCGGGCTCTGGCTCACCTATGAGAACGTCAACGGATTGGACTTCTGGAACAATTCCTACGCCATTCCGGCCGACAAAAAACCTGGTTACGGCTGGATCAGGACCCAAAAGATCCTCGAGACCCGCAGCGGGAAGAAAGGCCTGCTGCGCTATGCGGCACGCTGGGAAAAACAGGATGGAACCGTCCTGCTGGACGAGGAGACCCGCTACACTTTCAGCGGTGATTCCCGCCGACGGATCATCGACCGCGTCACCACCCTGACGGCCAAGCAGGTCGTGCAGTTCAAGGATGCCAAGGACGGGATGCTGGGTCTACGGGTAGCCAGGGCGCTGGAGCTGCCCTCTACGGAGGCGGCATCCTTTACCGATGACAAGGGCAATGTCACGGTGGTGGCAGCCGATAAGGACCATGTGGCCAACGGCCAGTACCTGACCAGTGAAGGTAAGACGGGTGACGACGCCTGGAGTACACGCGGCAAGTGGTGCATCCTGTACGGGACCAAGGACGGGGAAAAAGTGACCATCGGTATCGTGGATCATCCGTCCAATCCCGGCTATCCGACGTACTGGCATGCCCGCGGCTATGGCTTGTTTGCCGCCAACCCGCTGGGGCAAGCCATCTTCTCCAAGGGAAAACAATCCATGAACCTTACCCTCAAACCCGGGGATGCCGTCACCTTCCGGTACCGCATCGTCGTCCTCCATGGACAAGCGTCCAAGGAAGACATGGACAAACTCGCCGCCGACTTCGCCAAAACACGCTGAACAAGATGGGCAGAAGCGCCTTGCTTCTGCTTTCCGCTCCGGGAACGATTGCGTAAAAACCCCGCACCGGCCATCCCAAACGGCCTACGGAGGCGACATGGTTTTGTTACTTTTGACGAATGAAACCACAGGCAGGGAACAGACCGCGCGCCACCCCATCCCTCATGCGCACATGCAAGCCTGGGCGGGCATTGGCCTGCTGGGGAGCCCTCCTGCTGATCCTGCTGGCCCTCAGCCCTCCGCAAAGACCCACGGTATACCTGATCGGCGACTCCACAGTACGGAACGGCCGCGACAGGGGCGACGGAGGATTGTGGGGCTGGGGACACTTTCTGGATGAACAATTCGATACCCGCGTAGTCCATATCAGCAACCGCGCCCTTGGCGGCACCAGTTCCCGTACGTACCTCACCCGTGGCCTGTGGGACAGCGTGCTGGCCAGGCTCCGCCCCGGCGATTATGTATTGATGCAGTTCGGCCATAACGATGGCGGACCCCTGGACGATACCGCCAGGGCACGGGGTACGCTGAAAGGCAACGGCGACGAGACGCGGGAGATCTACAACCCGCTGCGCAAGACGAAAGAAGTGGTGCATACGTATGGCTGGTATCTTCGCCGGTATATCAGGGATGCACGGGCCCGGCATGCCGTACCCATTGTCTGCTCCCCGATACCGCGCAACCTGTGGAAAGACGGGCGGGTGCTTCGCTCCGACTATGCCGCATGGGCCAAAGCCGCTGCCCTGGAAGGCGGCGCCCCTTTCATCGACCTCAATGACCGGATAGCAAAAGCTTATGATTCCATAGGGGAAGCGACCGTCCGGGAACGGTTTTTCGGTACCCAGGACCATACCCATACCCTGGAGGAAGGGGCCCGTTTCAACGCCCATATTGTCGCCGAGGCCATCCGAGATCTCCACGATGTTGAGCTGCGACGCTATCTGAAGAAATAATGTAAACGACCATAGGATGAATCATTTGTCTTTCCCCGGCAGGCGCCGCTGCCTTAGGCTGATCATTGCGCTGCCGATGGTTGCCCTGTTAGCCGGAGCGGGAACCCTGCCCAAGGGCCCTGGAGAAAACTACAACGTCAAAGACTACGGCGCCCGGGCAGACGGGGTGCGGAATGACGCCATGGCCATCAACAAAGCTATCGATGCCGCGGCCGCAGCCGGCGGAGGCCGCGTGGTTTTTCCGGCCGGCCGTTACCTGTCGGGGAGCATACGCCTGAAAAGCCATGTTACCCTCTATCTCGGCCCCGGCAGCATCCTGGAGGCGATCGCTGACTCCACGGCCTACGATCAGCCGGAACCGAACGAAGGGAATCCTTACCAGGATTTTGGGCACAGCCACTGGCACAACGGCTTCATCTGGGGAGAAGGCCTCACGGATATAGCGATCACCGGCCCGGGCCTGATCTATGGGAAAGGCCTTACGCGCAACATTTCCCGGGACAAGCTTCCCCGTGGTCTGGGCGACAAGGCCATCGCCCTCAAAAACTGTCATCATGTACTGCTGCGAGACTTTGCGATCCTGCATGGCGGTCATTTCGGTATCCTGGCGACAGGAGTGGACAACCTGACCATCGACAACCTCCGCATCGATACCAACAGGGACGGCATGGACATTGACGCCTGCAGCAACGTGCGCATCAGCCGGTGCAGCGTCAATTCTCCATGGGATGACGCCATCTGTCTGAAAAGCTCTCATGCCCTGGGATACGACCGTCCGACGGAAAACGTTACGATCAGCGACTGCCTCGTGGCCGGAGATTACCAGGAAGGTGCGCTCCTCGACGGCAGTTTCCGCCTGTACGACAGCAGCTTCCGGGTCAGTCACACCGGCCGCATCAAGCTGGGCACCGAATCCAATGGCGGCTTCAGGAACATTGCCATCACGAACTGTATTTTTGACCATTGCCAGGGCCTGGCGCTGGAAACTGTCGATGGCGGCGACCTGGAGGACGTCACCATCAGCAACATCACCATGCGCCATATTTACAATATGCCGATTTTCCTCCGTCTGGGCAGCCGTCTGCGTGGTCCCGCGGGCACCCACACGGGGCATCTGCGCCGGGTCAACATCAGCCACGTGGTCGTCTTCCACAGTGCCTCCCGCGCCGGATCCACGATCAGCGGTGTGTCGGGGCATCCGATCGAAGATGTGCAGATCTCCGACGTGCAATTTTTCGTGGAAGGCGGAGGCAGCGCCGAACAGGCCGACATCGTTCCCCCGGAACGCGAAGACGCGTATCCCGAACCCACCATGTTCGGGACGCTACCTGCCTACGGCTTCTATGTGCGCCATGCCCGGGGAGTGACCCTCCGGGATATCCGGATCCGCACCACCCTGCCGGATGCCCGGCCTGCGGTGGTCCTGGACGATGCCGCGGCGCTCAGGCTGCAGTTCCTGGATCTGACTCCGGACAGGGGCAATCCCCTGCTGCTGATGAAGGCCGTGGACAGCCTGCAACTGTTGGGCAATGCGGGCTTGCCGGATACCACCATTGACCATACCAAACGCCAGACGCTATGATGGGAAAAAAACCCGGCATAGCCAAGGCCCGCCCTGCTGTGGGGCCCTACGGACCGCCTTCGGCGCCCATCACCGCTGGCCATGGGGCGAAAGGGCCTTCTGCCATACGCAAAGGCGGGCGCGGTTATGTATACGTGGACCGCTGCCGCGAACACCGCTACGGCCTGGTGGTCTCCGGGGGACTGGTTCCTGGGCAAGACCGGGGCGACAGCCTGCACAGATCTGCAGGTGGGCGGCACGGCAGCATCCTCCCTATATCCCCACACCTGCTGTATGGCGTACCATCCTCCGCTCACCATACCCGACACCAAAGCCTGCGTCATGAAAAAAGCATTCTTTTTGCTGCTGGGCCTGCCTGCCCTGGCCTTCCTGGGCGCCCGCAAAGGGGACATCCCCGTCCTGGAGACCGGAGGGCAACCCATGCCGGTCACCTGGATTGACCGGGAAACCGGCCACCAGATCATACGGCTCAGTCCGGACCATGGCCAGGACCGCAGTTTTTATTTTCACAACAACCCGTTCTTCCCGGCTGCCTCCGGAAAGGGATGGGAGATGTTGTACTATGGCGAGGACCGAAACGGTCACCGCCAGCTGTTTGCCGTACGACTGGAAGACCGGACCGTACGTCAGCTGACCCACTTTCCACGGCCATTCTCCGGGGAGATCCTGGGGCTGCGCCGCCGCCTGGCTTATGTGCAGGCCGGCGACAGTGTCTTTGCTGTAGGGCTCGATAACGGAAAAGCCAGCCTGGTGTATGTGTTCCAGGAACATTTTCATGGACACATCGCCTCCGTGAATGCCGACGGCACCCTGCTGGCCGGCGTCTGGAGCAGCGATCAGGCCCGGCAGATCCTGCGTCAGTATCCCCAGAAAGGCAGTTACTTCGATCGCCTGTACGATGCACACATTCCGCACGTACTGTTCACCATAGACCTCCGGAACCGAACCCTGACGAAGATCGACAGCGAAGCCACATGGATGAACCACGAACAGTTTTCTCCCACAGATCCCGAGATGCTGCTGTATGCCCACGAGGGCCCCTGGCACAAGGTAGACCGCACCTGGGTAATCAATGTCAGGACACGCGAAAAACGCCTGCTGCACAAACGCAGCGTGCCCCGGGAAATCAATGGGCACGAATGGTGGGCCCCCGACGGGCGCAGCGTCTGGTTTGACCTGCAAATCCCCCGCTCGGTCACTTTCTATGTCGCCGGGGTGGATCTGGCCACAGGGCGGGAAAACCGCTATGCCCTGCAGCGCGACGAATGGTCCATTCATTACAACCTGTCCCCGGATCAAGAGCTTTTCTGCGGGGATGGCGGTGATTCCACACAGGTAGCCCGGGCCCGTGATGGACGCTGGATATATCTTTTCCGGCCCAGGGGCGATAGCCTGGCCTCCGAAAAGCTGGTAGACATGCGCCATCATCGATACAGGGCCCTGGAGCCTAACGTCCGTTTCTCTCCCGACGGAAGCTGGGTGATTTTCCGGGCGAATTTTGAAGGCAGGGACGCCATCTATGCCGTTAAAACCACCCAATCCTAAACGACTGCCTATGCGTTTCTGTTCCCGCCCCCTGAACCTCCTGGTCCTGCTCACGGCCCTAATCGCCGGCGGGACGGCTGTAGCCCAGGATCGCTTCTCCTGGCCATCCCCCGGCCCGGATCAACGTCCCTGGGTCCGTTGGTGGTGGCTGGGCAACGCCGTGGACAGCGCGGGCATTCATGACCAGCTGTCGGCCCTCCATGCGGCCGGCATTGGCGGTGTGGAGATTACCCCGATCTATGGCGCCAAGGGATGGGAATCCCGCTTTATAGACTACCTGTCGCCGCGGTGGATGCGGATGCTGGCCTATGCCGAGACCGAATCCCAGCGACTCGGCATGAAGGTGGACATGGCCACCGGCACCGGGTGGCCTTTTGGCGGGCCGCAGATCTCCGCAGAGGCTGCCGCGGGGGCGGTACAACTGCGCCGTTACGATATGGAGGGTGGAAAACCGTTTACCGATACCATCCGCCCTTCCGATCCGCGCGCCGGCCAGGCAACCCTGGAATGCCTCATGGCCTACGGCCCCCATGGGCAACGCCGGGTCCTGACCCGGCGCGTCACGAAGGAAAAAATCCTGCGCTGGATGCCACCGGAAGGCCGCTGGACTCTCTGGGCCCTTTTCGCCGGTCACACATTTCAGCGCGTAAAAAGGGCGTCGCCCGGCGGCGAAGGCCTGGTCATGGATCATTTCTCCAAGGCGGCTCTGCACCGGTACCTGGCTCCTTTTGATTCCGCTTTCTCCCGTGGGCCGGCCAAGCCGCCCCATGCATTCTTCAACGATTCCTACGAGGTATATGGTGCCGACTGGACGCCTGGACTGCTGGATGCCTTTGGAAGCCGCCGGGGCTACCGGCTGGAGAACTATCTGGACGCCTTGGCGGGGCAAGGTGATGCGGATACCGTGCGGCGCGTAATTGCAGATTATCGCCAGACGGTGGCGGAAATGCTGCTGGAGCACTTCACGCGCCCGTGGACAGCCTGGGCCCACGGCCATGGCAGTCTCACCCGCAACCAGGCGCATGGCTCCCCGGGCAACCTGCTGGACCTGTACGGGGCCGTGGACATCCCGGAGATTGAATCCTACGGATCCAGCCATTTCGACATACCGGGATTGCCGGAGGACTCCCTCGGGGAGCGACCCGGAAAGCTGGACCCCCTGTTGCTCAAATTTGCCTCCTCGGCAGCCCATGTCATGGGAAAGCCGATGGCCTCTTCGGAAACCTTTACCTGGCTGGGGGAGCATTTCCGCGTCAGCCTCGCCCAGTGCAAACCCGTCCTGGACGAAATGCTGCTGGCGGGCATCAACCACGTGCTGTTTCACGGGACCCCCTACTCTCCCCGCGGCGCTGCATGGCCGGGCTGGCAGTTCTATGCCAGTATGAAT
>CBINPH010000182.1:0-6988 GCA_966252445.1 uncultured Chitinophagaceae bacterium
CCAGCTCGCGGCGCGGGTCCTGGAAGGCGGAAAAGACCATTTCGGCCCGCTCCAGGAGTGCCTGCTGGCTGTTCAGCGCCCGCTCCAGGACCTCCTGTCCCTTGCGCTCGGCGGCGATCTTCTCGTCCAGGGCCTGCCGCTGCTGCAGGTAGTCGGGATGGTTGGGGCCCCGCTGGCGCTCCAGGGCGCTTCGGCGGGCGCTGAGCATGCGCAGGCGCTGGCCCGAGGATAGCCATTGCAGGCGGGTCTGTTCATAGGTCTCCCGCTGCTTGCGCAGCTCATCACGGGATGCTTGAAATTCAGCCATGGTCGGTTATGCTTGGTCGGTTAACAACATTTCCTGGGCATGCACACACACCATCATCGGCACCTGGTAAAGGATGTAGGCCAGGTCCGCGGCGTCGACGGCGCTGCTCCAGGCCACCTGCTTGTCTTCGTTGTACTGGGTCTCTTCCCCCTGCCCTTCGGTGTCGTCGTCGAAGACGGGGGCGGCCGGCAGGGTGAGGGGGGCGGGGAGGTTCAGCACGTCGATGATCCCCTCGTCGGCGGGGAGCACCCTGGACCAGTCCAGGTCGTTCCAGGTCACCAGCGTCTGGTTGTCCCCGTCGGGGGCGGGGATATCCATGCCGAAGCGTGGCTCTCCGGGCCTTTCCTTGATGACGAAAAACCAGCCGGCATTCTCCAGGGTGGGGTTGTCCGGGTCCGGCTCCCCGCGGGCTTCCGCCACGGTGAGGTCGAAGCCGAAAAAATAGATGTCGGGTTCGGCCTTGGCGGAAAACATGGGGCTGCGGATCACCGCCTTGTCGGGCTCGGCCTTGTCGCCTTCTTCGGGGCGGTACAGGCTCCGGGGCTCGTGGATGTCGGGGCGCCCCTGCCCGTCGGAGGTCCAGGCCGCCTTGTGGGCATAGACCACGGCGGTGGGATATTTTTTGAGCAGCTCCCCGCGGATCACCAGCACGGCCCGGGGCACCACCGGCTGCCCCGGCGGGGTGCGGTGGTCGTGCTCTCCCAGGTCGCTGGCGCGGCGCCAGGTATGCAGCTTGGGGATATCGTAGTATGGCTCCCGCTGCTGTTCCTCCGGCTTGCCGGCCAGGGCGGGGTCCTTGAACACCTGGGACACGTCCCAGAACTGCCGGAAATAGCTGCCCCGCTGGTCGGTGGGATATTCCCGCCAGAGCAGCTCCCGGCCGAACTCATGGTTGAGGCCAACCATGTACGCCTCTACGAAGGGCTGGTTGGTCTCCAGCAGGGTGATGCTGTTCTCCCCGATCAGGTTGAGGTTGGGCAGGAACAGCTCGCTGGAAATTTTTTCCAGGTCCTCGTACATGGGTTTGTTGATCTTCGGGTAGGCCATGGCCTCCACGAAGCCTTCGTCGACCAGCTGCTGCCGGATCCAGGGCGGCAGGTAGATGAACTGCAGGGTCCAGGCCGGCACGGTTTTCTCCGGCCGGATCTGCTCCAGCACGGCCTGGCTGACCAGGGCAGGGTCCAGGCGCCGTGGCGCCTGGGGGCGCGGCATGGTGGCCTGCACCAGCTCCAGCATCCGGAACTGGTCCTTCAGCGAGCTCTTGAAGCGCTGGGCCTCGGCGCTGTCGCTGCCGCCGAGAGCGGGCGCAAAATGCTCGGCGGGCTCTGCGAGCCGGAAGTTGGCGCTGCTGGGCAGGGCGTCGACGGCGGCGGGATGCTGTCCTTCCGGGCTGAGCAGGTCTGCCGCCTGCAGGGCCCGCCGCCAGCTGCTCAGGCGGCGCCAGCCCAGGATGCCCAGGGCAGCCAGCACCACCCCGGCGCTCAGCCAGAGGCCTGTGGGGGCGAAGAGCACCCACAGCAGGATGAGCAGCAAGGCCAGGCCCAGGGCGGCCAGCGGCAGCCAGGGATAGCGGCGCAGGGCCTCCTGCAGGAAGGCGGGGACGCCGCCGGGGAGGGCCTGGGCGGCGGCTTCTTCCAGCGGCGGCATGCCCGCCGGCCGCACCTTGGGGGGCGCGGGCAGCAGCGTACCGCTGCTTACCCGGCTCACGGCGGTCTCCAGGCGCAGGGACTGCCCCGCAGGCAGGGCCGCCGACAGGCGGGTGGCCAGGCGTCCCCGCGGGCGCAGGATGCGCCGCATGGGGGCGGACAGCATCACCGGTGGCACGGTGCTGCGGCGCAGGGTATAATGCAGGGTGAACCCGTCCTGCCGCACCCGTGCCTGCAGGGGGGCGGTGAGCAGCAGGGCCTTGGCCGGGGCGGCCACGGCGGCCTGCCGGAAATACCTTTCGTACAGCGCGCTGCCGGCGGCAATGGAGAACTGCCCGAAGCGAATCTGCCGGTTGGCCTTCAGCACCTCGCCGATCTGCTCCCAGGCCGCGGCCATGTAGTTTTCCTGGTTCTCCTGCACCACCCTGGTCCCGAAATGGGCGGGCACCCGGAAGCGGGGGTCCAGGTTGAGCTCGTTCAGCCAGTTGTAGTCATGGTCTATGGGCTGCCCCTCCCGGTCCCGGTACACGCGTTCCACCATGGCGTGCCAACGCCCGTAGATGGGCGGAGTGATGAGGGGGTCGGCGTCGTCCTGGGGGTCCAGGGGCAGGCCGCTCTCCGCGCGGGCGGCGGCGTTGGCCTGGTCGGTGGGCAGGGCCTGGTAGTCGTCCGAGAGGTTGAGCAGGCCGGCCAGCTCCACCTGAAAGGGATGCAGCTCCGGCAGGTGATGGCGGGCCCAGTCGTCGAAGTGCTCCACCTTGGCCTGCTCTTCTTCCGTCAGCGCCTCCGCCGGCACCCGCAGGGCGCCCCCCAGGCGGAGGATGCCGCCCAGGGCATGCTCCGGGTCAGGGTCTTCCACCCAGGGCAGGTTGCCGCCGGGACGGGTCATGTCCATGACCCGCCGGCCCACGCGGCTGTCGGCCTTCCTGGGCTTCAGCAGGCGCACCAGGTATTCGAAATCGCCCATGGAGCCGGTATGGAAGTCCCAGCGGTAATAGTAGGGGAAGTCCAGGGCGCTGCCCTCCCAGGCGAACTGCAGGGCGGCGGCGGCGATGGCCGCGGCGTCGGCGCCCGTGCCCGCCAGGCGCCCGCTCTCGTAGGAAGGGATGACGAAGGCATGGTAGGCCGTGCCCGGCTTCAGGCGGCGGGGGCAGACCAGCCGCGCATAGGCCGTGTCGGGGTTCTGGTCCAGGGTGGCCTGCAGCTTGTCCAGCGCCGCCGCCACCGCCGGGGCGTCCTGGCTGACGATGGTGCCGTCGGAGGCCGTGAGGTCCCCGTTGCAGTGCACATGGGCCCAGGCCCAGAGCTGCTCCGCCTTCGGGAAGAAGTTGTCCCGCACCGAGGCGCTCTTCAGGGTGATGTAGGGCAGGGGCCTGCCCTCCCCGACCTTGCCCTCGCTGAACTCCCCTTCGGCCAGCACCACCAGCGAGATCCAGGGGTTCAGGCGCCGCCCCGCGGGCGGGGCAGGCGTATAGCGCCAGGGCAGGTCCTCGTCGTAGAAGTCTATGTAGGGCAGGTAGTTGGCCTCGAAGTTGGTGACCCCGCCCAGGGGGTCGGTCTTCACCACCGCGCGGGGATCCAGGCCCACGATGTCGCCGGGGCCGTAGATCTCTAGGTTCTTGGCGTCGACGGGGGCGCTGAGGCTGTCCCCGTGGACGTCCAGGCCCACCGTCAGGGTGGCCCGCGCCCCGCCGGCAGACTGCAGGTTGTTGGCGAGGCCCTGCCGCAGGTAGGGCAGGAAGGAATAGGTGGCGATGCTCATAAGGCTGCTTCGAATGTCGGGATGACGTGGATGCTGTCCGCCATGCCGGGGTTCTGGGAAATCTGGGCCTTCAGGTAGTCCCTGGCGTAGGCTTCCGCCTCGAAGACGGAGGTGCCGGCGAGGGGCTTGTTGTCGTCCAGGCCGGCTACCACGTAGCCCGCCTGTCCCACCTGTATGCGTTCCGCCGCCTGTGTGGGCACCATTTTGCGGCGGTAGGCCTGGGACAGGGTGGACCGCGTGATGGCGGCACCGCCCAGCCAGTGGAAGAACAGGGCGCCCACATGGGCGAACCAGCGGAAGGCCTGGTATTTGTCGTCGCCGTCGATCAGCTTGACCTCGTAGCGCACGATGCGTTTGGTGACTTTGGCGGAGCCCAGCTGCCGCCCGGCCACACCCAGCTCCACCCCGGCATCCATGTCCTGGAAGGAGGGGCGCGACAGCTTCTCGGCGTCGCTGAGCTCCTGGAACTGGGCGATCGCGAATTTCTCTACCGGCGCCGGCCCTGTGGGGGCCAGGCCGGGCGCATGGACGCTGACGCTGAAGCGGTGCGCGTCGGACACGGGGCTGTTGCCCACCTTGTCCACCTGTATGCCCAGGGGCAGCGTCCGTTGCGCGATGCGCAGGGCGCCCAGGGGATGCAGCACCATCTGCCCTTCTGCCGTGTCCAGCTTCCGCAGGGTCACCATGAGGTTGGCCGAGGAGGGGATCTCGGCCTTCCAGTTGTCGGTCTTGCCGAACTCGGCGGCCAGCAGGGGCAGGGCTTCTATGGCCGGCAGCTTGGGGTTGTCGGACTCTCCCCAGGTGATGTCGAAATCCACCGATATGTCTATGGAGAAAAGCCAGAGGTCGATGGACAGGGTGGCGGTACCCTGCGCATTCCAGGGCGCCGGCCCCGAGAGCTGCAGGCGCAGCCGTACGGAGAACAGCCCTGCGCCGAAGACCTCCAGGCTCACCGAGAAGGACATGGCGATGATGAACCGGAAGGGGGAGAACTGGAACAGGGCATCGAAGCTGAAGCTGCCGCTGACGTTGCAGGCCGAGAAGCCGAAGTACAGCTCGGCGCTGGCGCCGAACTGCACGGTGTTGGCGGTGACGGCGAAGTAGTTCTCCACGGTGATGCGCGCCGCGGACTGGCGCAGCACGTCGATATGGATGCGCTTCGGGCTGGGGAAGGGCAGGGGTGGCGGGGAAAAGGCGGGATGGAAGCCGCCCACGCTCAGCACGAAGTCGGGGTGGTCGCTGAAGTCCATCAACAGCCCCATTTCCCCTTCCAGGGTCATGAACAGGATGCGGGAGTCGTACATGGCCGCGAAAAACCAGATGCGGCTCTTGTCGAACTCCAGGGCCCCGATGAAGGCCACGTGGATGACGATGAGGGGCACCTCCTCGGTGGGCAGGGCGATGGTCAGGATGCCCACAATGGCCACATTGCCGGGGATCTCGATGATGATGCCGAAGGCCAGGCTGACCAGGGTGGGGGTGCCCCAGCCGATCTTCACCATGGGACCGATGAGGAAGCGCCCCTCGTAGGGCGGGAAATAGCTGCGCAGGTCGCTGATGATGCGGGGGGCGTTGGCCACCGGGTCTTCGGGGAACATGATGGAGTTCATAGCCCCGTTGCGGATGCCGGCGGCGATGGGCTCCAGCAGCATGGTGCGGTTCAGGCCCAGCAGCCCGCCCACACCCAGCAGGGTGAACCCGAAGCCCAGCTGTATGCCCGTGCCGAACTCCGCGGTGATGATGACCAGCAGGGAAAAGCCCTGGGAGCCGTCCGGCATGCGCGTGGTGATCAGGCCTATGGCCTTGACGGTCACCACCTCGGCGATGGACAACTCCAGCACGCCGGCATACTCCTCGTTGTCCGGGTCGAAATACAGGTATCCCCCGCCCCGCACGATGGCGGCGTCGATGGAGAGGCCCACCCCGTTGGGGGGCTTGAAGCCTACCTGCAGGTCGGCGGGGCCCAGGTTGCCCTGGTGGAAGGCCAGGGTGGCGCGCATGCCTATGTTCTCCACCACGGCCTGCAGGGGGCCCAGGGCCAGCTGCATGGTGGCCCCGGCGTCCAGGCGGAACTGCTGGCTGTCCGGCGCCAGCTCCAGGCGCAGTCCGCTGATCTGCAGGGGGCCCAGGGCGATGTGCAGGGGGAAGTCCAGGGCCAGGCGGGCGCCGCCGCGGAAGTAGAAGCCGCCGAGCAGCGAGAAGCCGAAGGCCAGGGAGGCTTCCGCCTCCAGGTCCAGGGCGGAGAGGATGGTGGCCAGGAAGCCGTCCCCGTCACCGCCTTTGACCACCAGGCGCAGGGCGTCCAGCTCGCCTTCAAAGCCCAGGTCCAGCTTGCCCCCGCTGTTCTGGATGAAGAAGAGCGCCCCCAGGCCCTGTATGGCCAGGCGGGTGCCGCCGGGGGAGCCGATGAGCAGGATCTCGCTGGAGCGGTCGGGCTTCTCCCGGATCGTGATGGTGGCTTTGAAGGTGGCCCCGAGGTTCAGCAGGCCCTCGGCCTGCAGGGGCGGGCGGATCACCAGGCCCACGCCGCTGATGTCGGCGGTGGAGTCGAAGACCAGCTCCCCGCGGTCGCAGACGTCGAAGTGGAAGCTGGCGGTGCCCATGAGGTAGGGCAGCAGGGCCAGCCCGGCTTTTTTTCCCGATCCGGCCTCGGCGGGCGAAAAAGCCATGCCGAACTGGCTGTAGGTCTCCGGCGTCAGGCCCGCCTGGAAGAACGGGAAGCGCAGCTCCCGGAGATCGGTGGAGCTGTTGCCCAGCAGGCTGCGCGTGGCGGCGGGCTGGGGGTAGAGGCCCCCCGGCAGGGCCGTCGCCCGCATCAGCGCCTCCAGGCGCAGCAGGAACTTGGCGCTGTCGAAGGCGCTGGACCAGCTGTATACATCCTCGAAGATGGCCGCCGGGGCGGTGAACAGCTGCCCTACGCGTTCCCAGTGCACCAGGCGCTGCGGCGTCCCGGCCGGCGCCGCAGGCTCGGCTTCGATGAGGCCCAGGGTCCAGAGCAGCTGGTGGGCGGCGGGCTGGTGGCGGTCCAGGTAGTCCAGGATGAGGAAGTCGGTGAGGCGCCGCGGCAACTCCTCGATGCCGGGCAGGGCGCCTGCGCCGGCCTTGATCTGCTGGTGCAGCTCCCCGATGGCCGCGATGGTGGCGCTCAGGCGGCCGAAGACCTGAGCCACCGCCGCGATCAGCGCCGTGTCGCTGCCGGCGCTGACCAGCTGCTCCACGGCATGGACCAGTTCCCCGCCCTGGCTGGCCAGGGCGCCCAGTTTGCTGCTGATG
>CBINPH010000183.1:0-6976 GCA_966252445.1 uncultured Chitinophagaceae bacterium
TTTGCTGCGTAACAAAAACATACACACATGGAAGAAACAACAATGGGATTAGTCCCGCATTCAAAAATCAACGAGGAAACGATAGGTTCTCTAATGTCTCAGCGGGAACAAAGTGGAATATCAGCCGAGCAATTCTACAAGAGCCACCAGATGACCGAAGCGGCTTACTATTATTGGCGAAGGAAATGGATGAATAAAATGTAATAGTTACGACTTAATCAGACAATTATTAGTAAATTTAATAATAATTGTTAAATCTTAAAGCCATGACAACAACACAAAAAATCATTCAACCCAAGCTGGGGTTTTGCTGAATTTGGCTGAGAAGCTCGGCAGAGTATTTCTTCTCCTGAAAACACCTTATACATTTTAAACAATAATTCTGGATTTTCCTCACGGAGTTGGTACTTTACAAAATTTAAATCATGAGTTTCTCCAGAATTTCTGGCTCATTAAACGACAAAGCATCGAAAGCCTGATCCAGATGCTTCGGGTTCCTCCCCCCAACCAAGACCGAGGTCGTCCCCGGCTGATGCAATGCCCAAGCCAAGGCCAACTGCACGGGCGAGTATCCTGTTTTCGTGGCCAGTGCCTGCAATAGCCCAAGACGCTGAAGTACCGCAGGATGAAAATAGACGTCCCGGTGGCCAGGTACAATAGAAAAACGTGTTTGGCCCGGTAGGCCTTCCCTGTATTTGCCGGTAAGAAAACCGGCGCCAAGTGGGCTGTAGGTAACCAGCGCCAACTGCTCTGCTGTACAAAGATCGGTCAGCGGCTGCCCCACCTCGTCGACCGCCAGATTTCTGTTGTTTTGGATGGAACGGATGTCGGCCAGACCTCTGTCATGCTGCCGTGTTCGCAACAGCCTTAGCTGCGCGGTGTTGGCATTGCTGAGGCCTAGCATCCGCACATGACCACCGCGGACCAGTTGGTCCAAGGCCTCCATGACCGCTGATGTTAACAAGGCGTCATCCCATCGATGCATATAGAGTACGTCGACGCAGTCCAACCCCAACCGGCGCCGGCTGCCGTCAAGCGACGCCATGATGTGTTCCCTGGTATAGGGAGGCTGAACCTTGGTGGCGATAATAAGTTGCTCGGAGGCTGCTTTCCTGGCTGCCAGCCAGGCGCCCAAAATCAATTCGGAGGCACCATCGCCGTAGGAGGCTGCCGTGTCAAAAAAAGTCACGCCCCTTTCCAGGGCATGGTCCATCAACCCAAATGACGCCTTCTCGTCGATCTCCCTGCCGAAGGTCACGCAGCCCAACCCAATGGCGCTGAAGGCCTTGTGCAAGGGATCGATAACGACGGTGTTCATATCCTTATTTGATATCTAGGTGGGCTATGTTCATGCCGGTACCACCTAGGTGGATGTAAACCCAAAAGTGCGGGGCCTGACCAGCGCCAGGAGCACGGCGCTGATCACCATGACGAAGGCCGCCACCAGGAAGATCACGTTCAGGTGTATATTGGCATCACGCAGCACACCGCCGGCATACAGGCCTGCACCACCGATCAGGCAGGCGACCAGGTTAAGAATGCCGTAGCCTGTCGCCCTGTACCGAGGATTGGCGACCATGCAAAGGATAGGCATCATGTTGGTGTCCAGGAAGGCCTTGGTCAAGCCATACAGCATAAAACAGCCGACGGCAATGGGCAGCACGGCGGTCTGGCTGGCCAGGATCACCGCGGGAGCACCTATACAGATCCCGATCAAAGGCACCAGGATGCGCGCCCGCGGCTGGGTACGGCTCCACCGATCTGCCCAATATCCGCCCAACAAAAGCCCTCCCATGGCGGCGGGATAGAAAAAGCCGGTGGCATAGAGCCCGGCCATGCTCTGAGAGATGGAGAAACGCTCCTGAAAATAGGTGGGCAGCCAGCCGACGACCAGCCAGGTGACGATGCCCAGCAGACCCCAGGCCCCCAGCATGAGGTTGTAGGATTTCAGGCGGAACAGTTCCTTGATCCCCGAAAAAAAATTGATCTTGTCGCTGCCTGCAGCAGGCTCGAGGCCTTTGTCGCCGGGGGCGTCACGCAGGGTGACGGCCAGCAGAAGGGAATACAGGATGCCGATGATCCCCAGGAAAATAAATGCCGTGCTCCAGTGGTGGTGCTCAGCCGCCCAGCCACCTATGAATCCCAAGCCCGAGCCCACCATGATGCCCACCATATGTATGCCGGTCGCCAGCGAACGCGTATGGTTGCGGTGATAATCCATGATCAGGGCCAGGGCGGCAGGGATATAGCAGGCTTCGCTCACCCCCATCAATATCCGGGTGATCAGCAGCACTTCGAAATTGGGCGCATAAGCGGTCAACCAGGTGACCAGCGACCAGAGAAAGAGGCTGGCAATGATCACCCGGCTGCGGTTGAAGCGGTCGGCAAGGAACCCCGCGAAGGGGCTGAGGATACCGTAGACCCAGAGAAAGACGGAAGTCAGCAGACCAAACTGGGCATCGGTCATGGGGATGGCAGTGACGATGGACTCCCGCATGGTGGTGATCATGGTCCGGTCCAGGTAGTTCAGGCATCCGACGAGCGCCAACATGACGACGACATACCAGGCTTTTGCGCCCACTTTTGTTTCCATCGGGAGAGTAACTGCTTCCATGCTTGCGTGCTTTTGTGATGCGTCCAATAAAAAAACCTACCAGCTTGTCCATCCGCCGTCTACCAGCAGGTTATGTCCCGTGACATAGGCTGCGGCAGCAGAAGCCAGGAACACAACCGGCCCTTTGATATCATCGTCTTCGGCAAACCGCCCTAAGGGAGTCAACCGCCTGTAATTTTCTATAAATGGCTCGCGGCCGGGCGTCTCCGCCACCCCAGGGCCATAGCCGCCGGGGCTGACGCAGTTGGCCCGGATCCCGAAGCGGCCGTAGTAATTGGCCAGCCATTTGGTGAACCCGACCATACCCCACTTTTCAAAAGTATAGTTGAGGGGGCTGGACATCCCCGTGTTGCCATACACCGGAAAGTGCGGCCCCACCGTGCCCTGTATGGATCCGATATTGATGATGCTGCCCGAACCGGCGGTCTTCATGAGTTCGACGACGGCCAGGGTCAGCATGAACAAACCGGCGATATTGACTGACATCTCGCCGGCCAGGCCGGCCCTGGTCAGGTCCTCCAGGTCCCCCATGCCTTCGCGGGTAACCGCATTGTTGACCAGGATGTCCACGCGGCCATGGCGGGCTTTTATCCGCTCCATGCCTTCCCGGATTGAGTCGTCGGAGGCCTGGTCCAGGGCAAGGCCTTCGGCCGTCCCGCCATTCGCCCTTATACGCTCGGCCTGAGCATCGCTCCTGGCGATTTCCCTGGAGGTAATGATGACATGGGCACCCGCGTCGGCCAGCGCCATAGAGATGGGTTTCCCAAAGTATCCCGCCCCGCCGGTAACAATGGCTACCTGGCCATCCAGCCTGAACAGTTCCGTGGTCCGCATGTTAACAGTTGTTTTGTTTATCCCAGCCGCCGGGGGTGATGATCTCCTCCGGGACCTCGGCAAAGCGCTGGGTGATCCTGGCCCGCAGGTCGGCGCTGAGGGCAGGGCCTTGCTGCAGGGCGGCATTCTGCCTTACTTGTTCGGGGCTCACGGCGCCGAAGACGATGCTGTCAATCCCTTCCTGATCCCTGACGAATGACAAGGCCAGCTGCGCCATGTCCATCGGCGCTTCCCGGGACAATGCACGCAACGTCTGCAGATAGGGTACCGCTCCGGCCAGGTTTCCCCGGAGCCTTTTCGGGTCCGTGAAAAAAAGCCCTTGCAGGAATACGCTGCGCGCAAAGACCACCTTGCCCGCCTGCTGCATGCGGGCAAGCATACCGCTTTGTATCAGGCGCTGGTCAAAAATGTTCACCGGGACTTGGAAGGCTTCGATGACGGGCTGATCAACAAAGGCCTCCGCCTCCCGCGGATGGTCCAGGGATACGCCGCCCATATCGATCAAGCCTTCCCCGAGCAAATCTCCCAGCAGGCGCGGCAGCAGGGTCCCCATGTCGGACATGGGCAGCCTCCGGTCCATATGCAGCAGGCACACCGGCAGCCGTGGCAGCCGGAGTTGTGCCAGCGAGCAACGTACGCTGCCAAAGACCTCCTCGCGCAGCGTGTCCAGATCATAACGTTCCCGCTGAGAAATCTTGAATTTGGTGACTACCCGTACTGGAGCACGCATCGGCGAACGGGCGGAGAGAAAATGGCCGACAAGGGCTTCTGCATCTCCATAGCTGCGGGCCGTATCGAAGGTGGTGATGCCCGCCTGCAAGGCGGCTTCGAGCACGGCCTGCGCCTTGTCCCGGGAAGGCTTACCCCCGGCATTCGAAATACCATACTCCATGCCCAGGGCCACCGTGCCCAGGGTGAGCGGAGAAAACACCTGTCGCTTCCTGTCCTTGTCCGCAGTCATATCCTGACATGTTGTATATGTGGTCATCAAAGCTTTATGCTGGCTTTTCCGATGTTGCCCCTGGTATGCTGACCAGTCCGCCGGGGCCCGGCTCCCCATATCCTCCTGTAATCCATGCTGTCCCGTGTCTGTCGAACAGGATGTTGCTCGTCAGGGGCATGCCCGTGTCCAGGGTGGCCAGGAGCCGGCCCTCAGGGGAGAGCACCTGAACAGCTCCCATGCCGTAGTGCGCCACCCAGAGCCTCTCCTGTCCATCCAGCGCCAATCCATCCGGCAGGTTGTCTTCGGGGCGTCCGGACAGATGCTGGGGCAGCTCGGCGAACACGGATGGCGGCCCGGACACCTGGCCTGCAGATGCCAGCGGGATGCGTAGGATACGGTTGCGATAACTTTCAGCAACAAAGAGGCAGCTGATGGCCTCCACCCACACCAGCCCATTGGGATAATCCAGGCCGTCGGCCAGCACCCGCTGCCTGCCGTCTTTGCCCAGAAAACACAGCTTCCCCGAGTGCCTCACCGAATCTGTAAAATACAGGTTGCCTGCCGCATCGGCAATCAGGTCGTTGGGACATGCAAACGGCACCCCGTCGCAGCGGCCTTCGATCACCGTACCCAGCAGACGACCGCGGGCATCAAAACGGCGAAGCGCCACCAGTTTCACATCGCAGAGCAGGTGTTCGTCATGCTCCACGATGATCTGGCCGTTGGGGCAGGGCGAATGGGCCCAGGGCCGAAGCCGGCCTTCTCCGTCCATCTGCAACACCTCGCCCCCGCCGAGGGTCGTCAGGTAAAGCACCCCCCTGCTGTCGATCGCCGGGCCTTCGGTATAAAAAGGCAGATCCGCTATTTTTTTTGCCTGCGTAGGTCTTGCTGGGTCTATCATGGCACGGTCTTACAACGCTTCAAAGGGATACAGGGGCCGGCGCCGGTGCCGGTACTCAAACTGGGTCATATCGGCCTGGGTCACCCCCGGCGTATGGACCTTGAGGATAGAGGCGCATACCGGCCCGTATGCGGCGATGGGCGCATTCACGCCCTTGGCGACCAGCACGTCGAAAGCCTCCGGGGCGATGCCGAATGACGTCAGCTGGCGCAGGCTGAACGGCGGCACGCGTAGCGAGGTCAGCATGATCACGTTGCCCCGCGCTGTGGACACCACGGCGATATCCCCCATATCGTAATGTACCTGTCCTCCATGGCGCGGATCCGTTTCGCGGAAATGCCCGCTTCCCCGGTGGAGCAGGGTCGCTTTCAGGGGATAGAATCCCTGGCTGTCCCGGAGCCGCAGGTCCAGGACCTGCCCTATGGAGGCACCGGCGGTCTGCCCTACCGCCTCGGGATCCCAGGAGCAGAAAAAGCTGCGGTATTGTCCACTGCTTTCCAGGGCGCGCAGCAGGACGAGGCTGTTGCCCGGAGATCCTCCGCCGACGTTGTCGCCCATGTCCAGCAGCAGCACCGGTCCGGGGTACTCACCGAGCGACGACAACGCTTCGTCGACTGTGATCCTGGGGCCGTTAAAACGCTTATGGTCTTTCCGTACATAGGCTTCCAGGCGCGCGGCCACCGCTTCGGCCGCCGGGAGGTTGTTGTCCGATACCACCAGCACCGAACTGCCCATTTCCGGGACATCGGCATAAGGAAAGCCCAGGCCTATGCTGACGGCCAGGATATCTCTTTCCTGTTCCTTGGCTTCAGCCCTGTGGTACAGGCTCAGGCAGGGCTCTTCCCCCGTATGTTGCTGTTCTATGCTGATGGCCAGCGGCAGAGGGCGCAGCAGCTGCCGCGGCCGGATCTGTCCCCGCAGGGTTCTGACCATCAGGGTCGCCGCCTCTGCCCCCCTGCTGCGCTGATCCACATGGGGATTGGTCCTGTACATCACCAGGGCGTCGGTGGCCGCCACCATCTGCTCACTCACGTTGGCATGCGGATCCAGGGTGCCGATGATGGGTATGTCGCCGACCCGGCCGCGCAGCCGGGTCAGCCAATGTCCGTCCATATCCCTGTGCGCGGCGCTGACACCGGCCCCATGAGGGGCGACCAGGCATCCGTCCACGGGCAGTACCCTTTCCAGGGCATCCATCATATCCCTGCACAGGGTGGCATAGGCCTCTTCCGCCACTATCCCCCCCGGCGTCGCCTCAGCATACATGACAGGAACGACCTCCACCCCTTCCTGCTCCAGTACTTCCAGCATGCCGCCGATCTCGTGATACGCCTCCCGGTATTCCCTGCGGATGGCCTCTCCGAAGAGCCAGTGGCCATGGCGGAAATCCGCCAGCGTCGTCGGGGTGTGGATAAACGTATTGGATTCGTGGTACAGGCCCAGCAAAGCGATCCGGTGCGACATGCCATTGATCATTTAACGTCCTTCATAACAAGCCACAGCATCGACTTCAAATTTCAACAAGTCCCCCAGGCAGCCGATCAGGGTGGTCCTGGCCGGATAGGGAGGACTGAAATATTCCCGGTACATGCGGTTGACGGCCGGAAGGTCGTCCTGCCGGCCTACGTAATTGCTGACCTGGACCACGTGTTCCATCACCAGGCCGTCGGCCTCCAGACTGACC
>CBINPH010000184.1:0-6968 GCA_966252445.1 uncultured Chitinophagaceae bacterium
CCGCGCCATGGACATGGACAGCCTGCCGCCCGCCCTGCGCCCCCTCGTGCAGCTGATTCCGGACTGGAACCGCAACGACCGCCTGGGGCTTCTTTTCGAGGCCCGCGTGGGGGAGGGGCGCCTGCTGGTGTGCAGCATGGACCTGCTCCGGGACCTGGACCGCCGTCCCGTGGCGCGGCAGCTGCTCTACAGCCTGGAGCGTTACGCCGCCGGGCCGGCCTTCCGTCCCAGGCAGCGCCTCAGCATGGCGCAGCTGGATGCCTTTTTCCGGCGCCGCCCCTGACCCTATCCGAAAAAAGGGCGGCCCGCCCGCCCCTTGTGTTATTTTTGTCCTTAAACCAAGTCTATGCGTCCTGTCTCCGTTCTCCTGACCGCCCTGCTGCTGGGCGCCGCCCTGTCCGCCGGCGCCCAGGCCGACCCCACCCGTTACCTCTCCGGCCTGCGGGAAGAGCTGGGGCTGGCCTGGCCGAAAAACAGGACCATCAACCTGGTCTTCCACGGGCATTCCGTGCCCACCGGCTATGCGCGCACGCCGACGGTGCGCAGGACCCAGGCCTATCCTTTCCTGCTGCTGGACTCCCTGGAACAGCGCTACCCCCATGCCGTGGTCAACATCATCACCACCTCCATAGGCGGAGAGAACTCCGAGCAGGGCGCCCGGCGCTTCGCGCGCGACGTGCTGCCCCTGCACCCGGACCTGATCTTCATCGACTACGCCCTGAACGACCGCGGCATCGGCCTGGAGCGCGCCAGGAAGGCGACCGAGCAGATGATCCGCCAGGCGCTGGAGCGGCACATCCCCGTCATCCTGCTGACCCCTTCCCCGGACCTGGGCGTGGACATCGCCCGGGAACCCAATGTGCTGGGGCGCTTCAGCGCCCAGCTGCGGGCGCTGGCCGCGCAATACCATATCGGGCTCGCCGACAGCTACGCGGCCTTCCGCCGCCTGGCCCTGGACGGCGAAGACCTGCACGCCTACATGGCACAGTCCAACCATCCCAACGCCCGGGGACACCAGGTCATCGTCCGGGAGATCCTGAAATGGTTCGAGTAAGGCCGGCGTAATATTATCCATTGTTTTCGGAAAAATCGCCATTTCACCGCGCTCCTGCGGGGCTTACTTTTGATCACGATATCCCTTCCGCGGGATGATCTGTGACAGGGCTGGCTTGCGAAGCAGACGGAAACGTAACGTGCGCTGGAAGCTGGTGAACCATCCGATCTCTGCTTGACTATCGCGCTTCCCTTTTTCGAGAACGGCTGATCTCTGCTGTCCGGCTTTCCGCCGCAGACAGCGGGCCCTGACGGTGCAGCCCGGGTACGTATCTTCTAAATCACATCATATGCAAAGAACGCTACCGTCCTCTTCCCTGCCGCCCCGCCGCCGGGGCCCCGTCCGGGCGGCCATCTTCCTGCTCTGCGGCCTGCTGGCCGCCGCCGCCGGCATGGCGCAGGGCCAGGCCGACCGGGAGATCCGGGGCCTGGTCACCGACAGCGCCGGGGCGCCCATCCCCGGCGTCACCGTCTCGGTCAAGGATGACCAGCGCGTCGGCACCACCACCGACCTCAACGGCCGCTACATCCTCAAAGTACCTTCGAACGCCACCATCGTCTACTCCATGGTGGGCTTCGACCGCCAGGAGGTGCCTCCCGGCAGCGGCGACGTCATCGACATCAGGCTGCGCCCCGCCTCCAACGAGTTGAGCGACGTGGTGGTCGTGGCCTTCGGCAAGCAGAAGAAACAGGATGTGGTCGGCGCCGTCACCTCCATCCGGCCCGCCGAGCTGAAGGTGCCCTCCTCCAACCTCACCACCGCCCTGGCGGGCCGCCTGGCGGGCGTGATCGCCTACCAGCGCAGCGGCGAGCCGGGCATGGACAACGCCGATTTCTTCATCCGCGGCGTGACGACCTTCGGGTATAAAAAGGACCCGCTGATCCTCATCGACGGCATAGAACTGAACGCTACGGACCTGGCCCGCCTGCAGCCCGACGACATCGCCAGCTTCTCCATCATGAAGGACGCCACCGCCACCGCCCTCTACGGGGCCCGCGGTGCCAACGGCGTCATCCTGATCACCACCAAGGAAGGGGTCGAGGGCAAAGCCCGGGTCTCCCTGCGTCTGGAGAACTCCTTCTCCTCGCCCACGCGCAACATCACCCTGGCAGATCCCGTGACCTACATGCGCATGGCCAACGAAGCTGCGCTGATGAGCGACCCGCTGGCCATCCTGCCCTACGACCGCAGCAAGATCGACAACACGGAAAAAGGTACTAACCCTTACGCGTATCCGACGACGGACTGGCTGCACAGCCTGTTCAAGCCCACCACCCTCAACCAGCGCGCCAACTTCAGCGTCAGCGGCGGCGGCAAGGTGGCCCGCTACTACCTGACCGGTACCGTGAACCAGGACAACGGCAACCTGCGGGTGGACAAGCGCAACAACTTCAACAACAACATCAACCTCAAAAGCTACCTGCTCCGCTCCAACGTCAACATCAACGTGACCAAGACCACCGAGGTGGGCGTGAAGCTGTACGGCACCTTCGATGACTATACGGGTCCCATCAACGGGGGCACGGCGACCTACCACAACGTGATGCGGACCAATCCGGTGCGGTTTCCGGCCTATTTCCCTGCCGACTCCAGCCACCGCTTCGTGCGCCACATCATGTTCGGCAACTACGGCACCACGGCCAGCTACCTGAACCCCTACGCCGACATGGTCAAGGGCTACAAGGACTATTCGAGCTCCCTGATGCTGGCCCAGTTCGAGGTGCAGCAGGACCTCTCCTTCCTGACCAAGGGCCTTTCCCTGCGGGGCATGATCAACACCACCCGCCGCTCCTACTACGAGATCTCCCGCTTCTACAATCCCTATTATTACCAGGTCTCCACCTACGACAAGCTCCTGGACCGCTACAGCATCGACATCATCAACGAAAACGGCGGCACCGACTACCTGACCTACGACGAAGGCGACAAGCAGGTGCATTCCACCTCCTACATACAGGCCATCCTGAACTACCACCGGCAGGTCGCCGAGCGGCATGACCTCAGCGGCATGGTCGTCTTCCTGATGGACAACGAAGTCGACGCCAACGCCGGCGACCTGCAGACTTCGCTGCCCCACCGCAACATCGGGGTGTCGGGGCGCTTCACCTATGCGTACGACAGCCGCTACTTTGCCGAGTTCGACTTCGGCTACAACGGCTCGGAGCGCTTCTACAAGAACAAGCGCTTTGGCTTCTTCCCCTCGGTGGGCGCCGCCTGGTATGTGTCCCATGAGAAATTCTGGGCGCCCCTGGCGCACCTCATCAACAACCTGAAGATCAGGGCCACCTACGGCCTGGTGGGCAACGACGCCATCGGCGCCCCCACGGACCGCTTCTTCTACCTGTCCAGCGTGAGCATGGACGACCCCGACCGCGGCGCCGTGTTCGGCACCGATTATACCTACTCCCGCAGCGGGGTCAGCATCAGCCGTTATGCCAACGAGGACATCACCTGGGAAACCGCCGCGAAGGGCAACCTGGGCCTGGAGCTGGGCCTGCTGGACAAGATCAACCTGCAGCTGGACCTGTACAAGGAACACCGCAAGAACATCCTCATGCCCCGGGCCTACATCCCCAGCTCCACGGGGCTGGCCTCGGTGCCCCAGGCCAACCTGGGCGAGGCCGAGAGCAAGGGCGTGGACCTGTCGGTGGAATACCAACAGTCCTTCGGCCCCGACTTCTGGATACAGGCGCGGGGCAACTTCACCTACGCCACGAGCGCCTTCACCGTGTACGAGGAGCCCGTGTACCAGAGCAAGTACCTCTCGCATGTGGGCTACTCCCTCACCCAGCGCTGGGGCTACATCGCCGAGCACCTGTTCGTGGACGAGAAGGAGATCCAGAGCGCCCCGTTCCAGAGCTTCGGGCAGTATCATCCCGGGGACATCAAATACCGCGACGTGAACGGGGACGGCGTCATCACCACCCAGGACCAGGTGCCCATCGGCTACCCCACCACGCCGGAGATCGTCTACGGCTTCGGCTTCTCCATGGGCTGGAAGAACCTGGACCTGTCCTGTTTCTTCCAGGGGCTGGCCCGGGAGTCCTTCTGGATAGACCCCTACGCCACCGCACCTTTCGTGCGCTACCTCTATCCCAACGAGACGGCCCCGGCCGGCATCCTGCAAAACCAGCTGCTCAAGGCCATCGCCGACGACTACTGGTCGGAGGGCAACCGCGACCTCTATGCCTTGTGGCCCCGCCTGGCGGCCGACGCCTCCGAGCTGACGAACAACGCCCAGAGCAACACCTGGTTCATGCGCAACGGCGCCTTCCTTCGGCTGAAAAGCGTGGAGCTGGGCTATACCCTGCCCCATGCGCTGACCCAGCGCTGGCATATCGACCGTACCCGCATTTACCTCAGCGGCATCAACTGCTGGACCCTGAGCGCCTTCAAGCTATGGGACGTGGAGATGGGCGGTAACGGCCTGGGCTATCCCATTCAAAAGGTCCTGAACATCGGCATCCAGGTATCTTTCTAAAACCCGACAGCTATGCAACGACTTTCAAGGCTCATGGTCCTGCTGGCGGCCACCCTCTGTGGCGCCTGCCATTACCTGGACATCGTGCCCGACGACGTGGCCACCATCGACAACGCCTTCGTGATGCGCAGCGCCGCGGAGAAGTTCCTGTTCACCTGCTACTCCTACCTCCCCGACGAGGACAACCTGCAGCAGGACCCCGCCTTCCTGGGCGGCGACGAGTGCTGGACCTATGCCAGCAACATGGTGCCCTGGCGCATTGCCCGGGGTGAGCAGGGCGTCGTCGAGCCCCTGGTGAACTACTGGGACGGCCTGCAGGGAGGCACCCCCGCCTTCAAGGCCATCCGGGACTGCAACATTTTCCTGGCCAACATCGACAAGGTGCCCGACATCGACGACTTCGAAAAAGCGCGCTGGGTCGCCGAGGTAAAGTTCCTGAAGGCTTTTTACCACTGGCTGCTGCTGCGCATGTACGGGCCCATACCCCTCATGGACAAGAACCTGCCCGTGTCCAGCGCCACCGCCGCCGTGAAGGTGTCGCGGCAGCCCGTCGACTCCTGCTTCGCCTACATCACGGGCCTGCTGGATGAGGCGGCCCGCGACCTGCCGGACCGCATCGAGGTGGAAGCCATCGAGCGGGGCCGCATCACGAAGGGCATCGCCCTGGCCATCAAAGCCCGCATCCTCCTGGCGGAGGCCAGTCCCCTGTTCAACGGGAACCCCGATTATGCCGGCTTCACGGACCGGGACGGGCAGCACCTGTTCGCCGCCACCGCCGATCCCGGCAAATGGCAGCGGGCCGCCGACGCCTGCCTGGAGGCCATCACGTTCTGCGAGGCCCAGGGCGCCGCGCTCTATTACTGGGACCCCAACCACCAGGGGCTCTCCGACACCACCATCATCAAGATGAACATCCGCAACGCCATCACCGACAAATGGAACCCGGAGATCATCTGGGGCGACCCGAACAGCCGGGCCAATTTCCTGCAATGGTGCGCCCAGGCCAGGCTGCTGCCCGAGGCCACGCCCAACATCTGGTCGCTGATGGCGCCCACACTGCGGATGGCCGAGCTGTTCTACACGGACAAGGGGCTGCCCATCGACGAAGACAAGACCTGGCCCTATGCCGACCGCTACAAGCTGCGCACCGCCACCGCCGCCGACCGCTTCAACATCAAGGAAGGTTACCAGACCGTAGGTCTCCATTTCCAGCGCGAGCCCCGTTTCTATGCGGACCTGGGCTTCGACGGGGGCATCTGGTACGGCCAGGGACGCTTCGACGACAAGGATCCCTATTATGTGCAGGGGAAGATGGGACAGGCCGCCGCCCGCAAGGACGTGGCCTACTATTCGGTGACGGGCTACTACGCCAAGAAGCTGGCCAACTACAACAACCCGGTCTCCCAGTCCGTCTCCTATGCGGCGGAGACCTACCCCTGGCCCCGCATCCGCCTGGCTGAACTCTACCTGTCCTACGCCGAAGCGCTGAACGAGGCGCAGGGCCCGGGTCCCGAGGTCTACCGCTGGATCGACCTGGTGCGGGCCAGGGCCGGGCTGCCCGGGCTGGAAGCCTCCTGGACCCAGTACGCCCGCAACCCGGACCGCATCAAGACCAAGGCCGGGCTGCGCCGGATCATCCACCAGGAACGCAACATAGAGCTGGCCTTTGAAGGCCGGCGCTTCTGGGACCTGCGGCGCTGGAAAGAAGCCGAAACGCTGCTGAACGGCCCGGTGCTGGGCTGGGACATCGAGCAGGAGAGCGCCCAGGACTTCTACCGGCTGCAGGTGCTCTACAACCAAACCTTCCGCAAAAGGGACTATTTCTGGCCCATCCGGGAACGGGAGCTCATCAACAACGAACGCCTGGTCCAGAACCCCGGCTGGTAACCCTCATCCACCTAAAAAACATTTACCATGCCCACTGCCACCTTCCGCCGCCTGCCCGCGCTGCTTTGCCTGCTGCTGGCTTTCTGCGTCTCCTGCGAGGAGGACCATCCCGCACCGCAGGTCAACGACGGCACGGCCCCGCCGCCGCCCACAGACATCCGGACGGAACGCCTGCCCGGCGCGGTGCGCCTGAGCTACGCCATACCCAAGGGCTCCGACGCGTTCTACGTGCTGGCCGACTGCGCCACCCCGAACGGCCACCGGCAGGCCAAGGCCACGGTCTACGCGACCGACATCTCGAACAACCTGTACTCCCTGGATCCGCTTACCGGCAAGGCGACGCTGATGGGACCGAACGGGATCCCGCCGGTGCCGTTCCAGCCGGGCATCCCCACGAACGGCACGCTCCCGATCTTCGACGAGGCGCTCTTCCCGGCCGGCGGGCAGCTGTACGCGACGTTCGACGCCGCCATCTTGGATTTCGAGACGGGAAGCTTCACGACGGTGATCGCGCCCAATCTCTACCGGATCGACCCTTCGACGGGG
>CBINPH010000185.1:0-6908 GCA_966252445.1 uncultured Chitinophagaceae bacterium
GCCCCGCCGCCGCCGGGAACGCCGGGCGGCGGCGGGCACCCTGACAACCAGTTTCTTACGGCGCCACAGCCTCCGGCCTGCCCATTTTTTCCTGGCGCACCGCCGGAGGCCCTTCCTCCGACGCCCCTCCGCAAACTCCTTTCTTATTTCCGCTTTTTCGTATATTTTTACCCGCCTTACTCCTGCAAGCTGCGGGTAGCGGCTGCGGGGCGGCTGACAACCGGTGCTTCCATACCGGGGCGGGCAGCAGCGCTTATGACACACACTCTGGATCCTTAATTTTTCATCGATTGCTCATTTCACAACTATGCCTTTAGAAAACAACCACGGAAGTCATCTTCCCCGCCGCGAGTTCCTGAAAAAAAGCGCCCTCGCCTCCTTCGCCCTCATGGCTGCAGGCTCTTCAGCCCGTGCAGGGTCCCTATTTCTGCCCGGACGCCCCCATTCCAAATTCGACGGCGTCCAGATCGGGGTCATCACGTATTCCTACAGGAGCATGCCCGGCGACATCCGGCAGATCCTGAAATACATCGTCGACAGCGGCATCAGCGCCACGGAACTGATGGGCGATGCGGTAGAAGACTATGCCGGCAAACCCTCCGACCCGGAAAAGGTGGCTGCCTGGCGGGCTTCGGTCAGCATGAAGAAATTTGAAGAAGTACGCAAGATGTTCCACAAGGCCGGGGTAAAGATCTATGCCTTTAAACCCGGTGCCCTGGGCGCAAAGAATACCGACGCAGAAATCGACTATGCCATGCGTGCCGCCAGGGCCCTGGGTGCGGAAGCGGTCACCGTAGAATTGCCCAAAGACCCGGCGCAATCCAAACGGCTGGGGACCTTCGGGGAAAAGCACAAAATGTATGTGGGGTACCACGCCCATGTGCAGGCTACCGATACCGCATGGGACCAGGCGCTGAGCCAGTCTCCCTACAACACCATGAACCTGGACTGCGGTCATTACATCGCTGCGGGAGGGAACAACACCGCCGAAAGCCTGCTGGCCCTCATCAAAAGCCGGCATGACCGCATCACCTCCATGCACATCAAAGACCGCAAGACCAAGGCGAACGGCGCCGAGAACCTGCCCTGGGGGCAGGGAGACACGCCGATCAGGGAAATCCTCAACCTGCTGAAAGACAACAAATATAAAATCCCCGCCACCATCGAGCTGGAATACCATATCCCCCAGGGCTCGGATGCCGTGCAGGAAGTGAAAAAGTGCCTGACCTACGCCAAGCACTGCTTGCAGGGATAAACGTATGGGCGGATCAGGACGGGAGGCGACCCGTCCAAAACATCCTTAGAGCGCCACCGGCCAGGGGCGGGTGGCGCCGCAGGCAGGTCATGCGTTATTTTTGGGTATGCCGGGCAGGGCCAGCTGCAACACCTCGTTCATGCGGTCCACATAATGGAATTTGAGACCGCGGATGTACCGGGTGTTGATCTCCTCGATGTCCTTTTCGTTCTGCCGGCAAAGGATGATTTCTTTCAGGCCGGCGCGTTTGGCCGCCAGGATTTTTTCCTTGATACCCCCCACAGGCAGCACTTGCCCGCGCAGGGTGATCTCCCCGGTCATGGCCAGGTACGGCTTCACCCGCTTGCCCGTGAACGCTGAAGTCAGGGAGGTGAGCATGGTCACGCCGGCGCTTGGACCGTCTTTGGGCACGGCACCCTCCGGCACATGGATATGGATGTTCTTCCGCGGGAAGAGCGCAGGATCCAGGTTATAATCCGTGGCATGGGCCTGCAGGTAGCTCAGGGCCGTAGACGCCGATTCTTTCATCACGTTGCCCAGGTTGCCCGTAAGCCTGACTTCGCCCTTGCCCTCGCTGAGGCTGGTCTCGATAAAGAGAATGTCTCCCCCCACATAGGTCCAGGCCAGTCCTACCGCTACCCCCGACGCATTCCCGGCTTTGTACAGGTCGTTGGTATACCGGGGGCGGCCCAGGATTTTTTGCGTCATCTCGCTGCTCAGGGCCTGCGGCAGGTCGTGTTCCATCGCGACTTCCTTGGCCAGGTACCGCATGACGGAGGCCAGGTGCCGGTCCAGCTCGCGCACACCGCTCTCCCGGGTATAGTCCCTGATGATGTTGCGGATTTCCTTTTTCGGGAACTGTATCCTGACGTCTTTCAGCCCATGGGCTTCTTTCTGCTTGGGCACCAGGTGACGGCCGGCGATCTCGGCTTTTTCTTCCAGGGAATAGCCGCTCAGCTCGATGATCTCCAGGCGGTCCCGCAGGGCGGGATGAATGCCGTTGAGGCTGTTGGCCGTCGCAATGAAGAGCACCTTCGACAGGTCGTACTCCAGCTCCAGGTAGTTGTCGTAAAAAGTATTGTTTTGCTCCGGGTCCAGGACTTCCAGCAGGGCCGATCCGGGATCGCCCCGGAAATCGCTGCCCACCTTGTCGATCTCGTCCAGGATCATGACCGGGTTGGAGCTCTGTATCTTGCGTATGCTCTGGATAATGCGTCCCGGCATGGCGCCGATGTAGGTCTTGCGGTGCCCCCTGATCTCGCTTTCGTCATGCAGCCCGCCCAGGCTGAGCCGGACATACTTGCGGCCAATGGCGCGGGCGATGCTGCGCCCCAGCGAGGTCTTCCCTATGCCGGGAGGGCCTACGAAGCAGAGGATGGGCGACTTCATGTCTCCTTTCAGCTTCAGCACGGCGAGATATTCGATGATGCGCTCCTTGATCTTGTCCATGTCGTAATGGTCCTTGTCCAGGATGCGCCGGGCACGCCGTAAGTCGTAATGATCCTGGGTATAGCTTTCCCAGGGCAGGTCCAGCATCAGGTCCAGGTGATTGTAGATCACCGAGTAATCGGGCGTAGACGGATGCATGCGCTCCAGCTTCTCTATATTCTTCTGGAACATTTCTTTGGCGGCCGCGGGCCATTTTTTGGCCTCGGCCTTCTTCTGCATTTCCTTGACCTCCCGTTCGTTCACATCTCCCCCGCCGAGCTCTTCCTTGATGGATTTCAGCTGCTGCTGCAGGAAATATTCCCGCTGCTGGCGGTCCAGGTCCACCTTGGTCTTGCTGGTGATCTTGTTCTTCAGCTCAGCCAGCTGGAACTCCGTTTGCAGGAGCTTGAGCAGGAATTCCGCCCTGGCCTTGACATGGTTGATCTCGAGCAGATGCTGCTTGTCGCGCAGCTCCGAGCTGAGATTGGAGGCCACGAAATGGATCAGGAAGGAAGCGTCTTCGATATTGCCCAGGATAACGGTGGCCTCCGTCGGGATGTTCGGCGACAGCTGGATGATCTGCGCCGCCAGGTCCTTGATGGACGAGATATACGCTTCGAATTCCTGGTCCTCCACGGCGCCCTCGTCTTCCAGCAGGCGGATGTGGGCCTTGAAATACGGCTCTTCCGAAGAAATGGAGGTCAGCTGAAAACGGTGCCGGCCCTGTATGATGATGGTGGTCCCCCCGTCCGGCATGCGGATCATCTTCACGATCCTGGCTACCGTGCCGACATCGGCCAGGTCGACCACCGCGGGGTCTTCGATGTTCGCGTCCTTCTGCGCCACCACGCCGATCAGCTTGTCGCCGCGGTGGGCGTCCTGGACGGCCTTGATGGATTTATCCCGGCCCACGGTGATGGGCAGGATGACACCGGGGACCAATACGGTATTGCGCAGGGGTAAAATGGGGAGTTCATCAGGTATGTTGCCTTCCTCCAGGCTGTCGGGCATGCCTTCGTTCAAGGGTAAGATAGGCATGAATTCCATCTCTTCTTCAGGCCCTTCCAAATAAAAATCTTGATACTTCATATTTGTTTTCCAGTCAAAATGTCATGGGTGGGTGCGCGTAAAGCAAAAGTACAGGCTCGGGGCTTAATGGTCAAGTATGATGCCAAAGGATGCCTTACGGGTCGGGTCCGGAGGTCGTCTTTTCGGCGGATCCAGCCTGTGGGGCGGGGAAGCGGGCCCAGGCGCCGGCGGCTTCCGCTTCCCTTCGCGCAGTCCGGGCTGCCGATTAGGCAAAGGACTGCTAAAAGGGGCTAGCCCTCCGACAGATTTTCAGGCCATGAGGGCCCGCGGGGTCAGCGGACCTCGAAATCGAGCATGGACTCCTCGTTCAGGAAAGCTTCCAGGCGGTCGCCGATCTGCACGCGGCCTACCCCCGCCGGGGTGCCGGTGAAGATCAGGTCGCCGATGTTGACGGTAAAATAGCGGGAAATATGAGCGATGATCTGGTCGAAACTGAAGATCATGTCCCGGGAGTCGCCCTGCTGGACCAGCTCCCCGTTCCGCTTCAGCGAAAAACGGAACGGCGGGGCCTCCTGGTCGGGGGGCAGGGGCAGCATGCGGCCCACTACGGCAGAGTGGTCGAAAGCCTTGGCCTTCTCCCAGGGCAGCCCTTTTTCTTTGAGGGCCGTCTGCAGGTCCCTGGCGGTAAAATCGATGCCCACACCGATCTGGTCGTAATAGCGGGAGGCATATTTATCGCGCACGCGCTTGCCGTTCTTGCAGACCCGCAGCACCAGCTCGCACTCGAAGTGCAGATCTATGGTGAAATCAGGGTAGTAAAAAGGATTGTTGTTCAGGAGCAGGGCATTTTTTGGCTTCATAAAGATGACGGGCTCCTTGGGCACCTCGTGGTTCAACTCGGCGGCATGATCTGCGTAGTTGCGTCCAATACAAAAGATCTTCATTCCGCTATTTTTTGAGGTTAAAATGGCATCTCTGCATCCGGCGGGAGATGCATCCAAATTTAGAATTTAATACGATAAGTTGATTCATTTCTCCTCCAGCTATATCGTCGTTTTCACGCCCTTTATGTTAAAAGATTTGTTAAATTTTAAGGGCCTGTTTCCATCCCTCCGGACGGCCTCCGGGCCCCTCCTGGCGGGGGCGCAGGCACCCCTAAACGGGACCGTTGAATTTTAAACGGTTATACCGGTTCATGGCCTCTTCGATGCCGGAAAACACAAAAGTCTCAATGGCTTCGACGCTGGCGGCGATCTTTTCCTCCACCCCGGGCCATTCGCTGTCTTTCCAGCGGCCGAGCACAAAATCCACCTGCCCCCCCTTGGGATATTGGTTACCGATACCAAACCTGAGCCTGGGGAAGCGGTCGGTGCCGATCTGCTCCTGTATGCTTTTCAGTCCGTTGTGTCCGGCATCGCTGCCGCCGGGCCGAAGCCGGAGCACCTCCAGGGGCAGGGCCAGGTCATCGGTGATGACCAGCAGCTGTTCGGCGGGGATTTTTTCCTTGTCCATCCAGTAACGGACGGCTTTGCCGCTGAGGTTCATGAAGGTGGTGGGCTTGATCAGCAGCAGCTGCCGCCCGCGCAGGCGGCAGGCAGCCGTGTCGGCGAGCCGGCCGGGGGCGAAGACCGCCCCGTGCTTCCGGGCAAAGGCATCGGCCACGTCAAAACCGATGTTGTGTCGTGTCCGGACATACTCCGTCCCGATATTCCCCAGGCCGGCAATCAGGTACTTCATGTGCGCTGTTTAGTGGCTTGGCGGCCCTGGCGGGGATACCCCAGGGTCGGCAAATGAGAAAGCCCGGGCAGTGAACCGGGCTTTCATGAGTATGGATTGGAATGCGGAGCAGTGCGCCGCATCCTTATTTGGTCTCGTCAGCGGCAGCAGCCTCTTCCGCGGGCGCCGCAGCAGCCGTGTCCTCCTGGCGGAGGGCCCGGGTGGTGACCACGGACGCAATGGGAATGCGGGGGGAATTGAGGATCTCGAAGCCTTCCGCCTTGACATCTTCCACCCGGATGTTCTTGCCCAGCTCCAGGTCCTCTATGCTCACCTCGATGTTTTCGGCCAGGTCCTTGGGATAGGCCTTGACTTTCAGGCTTTTCATCTTCAGCAGCAGGCGACCGCCGTTCTTCACGCCGATGGACTGCCCGGTAAACTTGATCGGGATGGTCACGGTCACTTTTTTGTCCTCCACCAGCTCGAGCAGATCGATATGGTTGAGGTTGTCGGTCACCGGATCGAACTGCAGGTCTTTCAGCACGGCGCGGTAGGACTTGCCGTCCACCTGCAGCTCCACCTGCTGGAATTCGGGGGTATAGACCAGGGGGGCCAGGGCGGCGGCCGGCGCCCAGAAGTTAATGACTTCTTTGCCACCATACATCACCCCGGGCACTTTTCCCTCAGAACGGAGCTCGCGGGTCGCTTTTTTACCGAATCCGCTCCTGAGGTGTCCTTCGATGGTTACTGTTTTCATGGTATGAACATTTAGCGATTTACGCAATCTGTGCCCTCATCCCCTTTTCCGCTGGCTGTGAACGAACAGGCTGGTGATCGACCGGTTCTCGTGCGCGTTGCGGATAGCCACCGCGAAAAGGTCCGAGACGCTCACCACCTTGATGCAGGGGCTGCTGCGCTTCAGCGGAATGGTATCGGTGACCACCAGGTCCTCCAGCACCGACTGCTCAATGGTCTCGTAGGCGTTTCCGCTGAGCACCGGGTGGGTGCAAAAGGCCCGCACCGTACGGGCGCCCTTCTCCTTCAACATGGCCGCCGACTTGGTCAGGGTACCTGCGGTGTCGACGATGTCGTCGATCAGCACGATGTCGCGGCCTGCCACATCACCGATCACCGTCATGGAGGCGATCTCGTTCGCCCGTTTGCGCTGTTTGTCGCAGATCACCATTTCGGCATTGAAATAGGAGGCCACCTCCCTCACCCTGTTGGTACTACCCACATCGGGGGACGCAAAGGTAAGGTTTTCCAGGTTAAGTTGCTGGATGAAGGGGATAAAAATGGCCGAGCTGTCCAGGTGATCCACCGGGATATCGAAAAAACCCTGGATCTGCGGGGCATGGAGATCCATGGTGATCACCCGGTGCGCTCCTGCCGCCGTCAGCATGTTGGCGACGAGTTTGGAGCCTATGGCTACCCTGGGCTTGTCCTTGCGGTCCTGGCGGGCGAAGCCGAAATAGGGGAT